>JAOSIP010000019.1:0-10479 GCA_030586815.1 Candidatus Phytoplasma planchoniae | reverse complement strand
AGAAACAAGAACGATAAGAACAAATAGCTAATTAACCGTGAGGAGAAATTAGTTCTCGAAAGAGAGTAAATTATGGAAAGCCGGATGCTGGGAAACTTGCTTGTCCGGTTTGGACGGGGGCTGATTGCAAAAACGAATCGCTGAATGAAACGCAATTAATCTATCCGTATTGGTTGTTGTTTTTGTTCTTGTGTAATTTGAAATAAAATTCATTATTTTTCTTAATTTTTTTTATTATAAGAAAACATTTATCAAAAATTTTTATTTTTATGAAAAAATTTATAATAACAATTATAATCACCATAATCACTAATAATAAATGTAGAATATATTCATATTTTATTAAATTATCAAAAAATAATAACATAACAAAACTCCTTAAATAAAAAAAATTATTTACAAAAAAACATATTATATTATTTGATTAAAATATTATTTATTTTAAAATTAATTTGTAAAATAAAAATTTATATATTCATTTTAAATTTATTAATTTTTCTATAAATAATAAATTAAAAAATATTGTTGTGTAAAAAAACAAAAATATTTTTTTAAATTTTAAAAAATTTAATTTATTACACACATTATTTTTTTTAATTTTAATATCAATAATAGTAAATACTTATTAATCAATATACTAACAAAATGCGATTACAATATAATAATCGTTTCTTTTGCTAATTGAATGACATTATTTTTTTAAAAAAATAAATTTTTTAAATCAATAAGTTAATTATAATTTTCAAAATATATTTAAATAAATTAAAAAGAATTAATATAAAAAATCAATAATTATATATTTATTATCTTGTTTAAAATTATTTTTATTTAAAAAAATAAAAATAATGACTTTTTTAATATTTTAAAAAAATGTAATTGCAAATTTTTAATTATTTATAAATATATATTATAAAAATTTAATAAATATATTTTCAATTTTTTTATATTATGTTAATAATTAAATTTTAAATTAATATAATCAATTATTGAATATAGAAAAGATAAGTTATTACTTTTTATAATTATATGATAATAATTTCTTATAATTATACGATCTAATATATAAAAATTAATAAATATTTTCGAAAATTGAAGACTTCCGATAATGATTAAAATAAAAAAATAAATTACAAAATAAAACAAGATGATATAAAAATATTTACAAAATAAAAGTTCAGTTTTATCTCCTTCGCAAAAACATAAAATTTTAATTATAATATAATTGAGGTTTAAAAAATAAAAGGAGATTTAATTAATGTTTACATTACGAAATCACTTTAAAATAATTATTATTTATTTACTAATCTTTTTAGGAATATTATTTATTTTTTATAATAATAAAGTAATAGTCATGGGTAACAAACATAGTAATAATAATGAAATTTCCAATGATGAAGAATATGCTTAGCATTTACAAGTAAAATGCGCAATACAAAATGAATTAACACATTTTATAAATTTGATAGTAAAAAAAGCAGAACTTTTACATGAAAAAAATGCTATTACCACGAAAATTAATAAATATAATAAAAGAAAAAAAATAATCAATTATTAACTACTCGTCATGATCAACTTGAAAGTTCTCAATGAAATATCATTTCTACAATAGAAAATAATGAAAATAATTCATCAGATGATAATATTCAATATATGAGAAAAAATTATTCTCATACGCCTTTCATTGATAAACCAGAAAGTTCCAAAAAACAATTATAAATAATAATTATAAGGAGATTTAATTAATGTTTAAATTATCAAATCAATTTAAAATAATTAGTATTTGTTTATTTATTTTTTTTAGTATTATTATTTTTATAAATAATAATGAAAATAATAAAAAATTATATGCTTTACCTGGAATAGATTTAAATATAAGACGACAACAACTTGAAGAGGAAAGAAACCGTTTATTTATATCATTACATAATATTTTTAATAATATGGATTTAAATTCTTCAACACGTTTAAGAATGATGAGGGAAGTTTCCGATAGTATTGATCGTATATCGGATGATCTCCAAATGATAAATCAAATTTTGATGCGTAATCAATACAATCTACAAAACCAAAATAATCGAAATCAACAAAATAATACTAGAAGAAATTAAAATAATTGGAATTTAATTATTAAACTTAAAGATCTCTCTTTCTCAGAGGGGGGATCTTTTTATTTAATAACTAAATGAAGTTAAAATCTATGTTAATTAAAAAATCTTTAATCTTTATTTAGGAAAATATATTTTATTCATTATTCAAAAAAAATTTTTCAGAAAAAGTAATTAATCATAAAGATCAATAAGTTAAATAATAAAATCAAATTATGATATTAACATCTTTAAAAACTTCAAAAAATTACTTCCCATTATAAGTTAAATCTTTTTTTCAATTAATAGCAAAATATTTGGAACAACTTTTACTTCTGAATAATACACTGAAAAAAGTAACAAAAATAAATTCTATATCACGCAGATTCTTTAAAAAACAATTAACCTAAATTTTCCTGATACCAATATTAATTAAATTTTACAATCAAATATGTTCCGATATATAAAAATTTATAATTAACGTTTTTTAAGTTTTATTAAACCAAATAAAATTTTTTTATTTTAAATAATTAAAAAAATAAACATTTATATTAATAATAATATTAAGCGAATATAAAATTTATAAAAAATTATTCGAAATATCTAAGTTTTTTCAATTATATTTAATAAAAATATATTAGAAAATCAAATGAAAATATTTATAAATAAAAATAATATTTAAATATATTATTTTGGGGTTGAAAAATTTTTTAAAGTATAACATAGAAGATATTTAATAAAATATAAAACTAATTAATCACAAAAAAATTTTATTTTTGAATTAAAATAAAAAATCATTGATTAAAATAATTTTACATTAACAAAATTTAAAAATTTAAAACAGTTAAAACTAATAAATATTAAAATCCAATAAAGCGAAACTTCGAGTAGTTGTCAGCCTAATTTTAAAATTAAAATATCTTAAAAAACATAAAGAAGACAAAAACAAAAGATATAAATAACCTTTATATGGTAATTTCCAAAGATATTTTAATAAGATATTATACGCCTTTTTTTGGAAAATTTATTGTCTGGTTCTGCAGAGAAGCTAGCTTGACGATAATATATAAGGAAATAAATTATATTATTAAACTTTATTATTCTATTATTATTATATTATTTTTTGATGTATTTAATAAAAATATTATTATATAATTGTTGATGGTTATACAAATAAACTATTGCAAAAAATAGTTTTAATTAAATTAAATTTCCCAATGCAATATAAATACTATAAAAATTTTAATTCATTGTTCATTGAATAAAAAATAATCAAATAATAAAGCAATCAAATAAAAATATATTTTGGATATCTATAAACAAAAAGTTATTTGTTAAACTAAAATTATATATAAAAAACACCTTAATCAACAAAAAATTTATATATTTATCAACAAATATTATCATTAAAAAAAATAATAATCAAAAAAAATTTATCGCTTTATTTTTAAATTATGAAAAAATTTTATTTAATTAATAATTCAGATATTATTTAATATAAATTTTATTATCATATATATTATGGATTACTTTGGATAAATAAATTTAAAATTAAATATAATGTTTTATAAATAATTACGAAAAGTCACTAATGATTAACTTTTTAATAATATATGTTAAAATAGTTTACTATTCATTAAAACCTAAGTTTAAAAAGTTAATTAATCCATAATTATTTATCATTCGTGATGTCAAAATTAAAGTTATCTATAAAATATATGGTACGCAAGTTATTTTCTAGAAAATATTCGATAATTAATAAATTTAAAAGGAAGTTTTGAATATGTTTTTAGTTAATAATTTATGGAATCAATTGAAATTTTTTGGAATTTTTTTAGCTGGATTTGGTGCCGGGGGTATTACTTTTTCTCTGGTATATTTATTTTTTATTGTTAAAAATTTTAATAAAAATTTTAAAATTTCTTTTAATGAAACAGAAGATTTAGCAGAAAACGAAAAAGTTAATAAATTAATTAAAAAACATCAATTAACATTTTTAGACAAAACTCAAGAAAATCCCCAAAAATATATAGAAATATTGTTTCAAGAAATACAAAAATTAACTTTAGAAATAGCAACTATTTTTTATCCGAGATCGACTTCTCCTTGTTTAGAGTTAAATCTCGGAGAAACTTTATTATTAATAGAATATTTGCATAAAAGGATTGATATTTTATTTCAAAATAAAATTTTATGCATTTTTAAACGTATGACTTTGCGACAAATTATGGTTTTAAAATATAAATTAATAAATAAAAAATATTTACAAAAAATTCAAAAAACTAATAAATTAATGAATTTTTTAAGTACTTCAGTTAATATAATTAATCCTTTTTATTGGGCTAAAAAATTGTTTTTACAACGTCTTTATCATATTTTATTAGATAAAATTGGTTTAGCTATTATTTTAATATCTGGCGAAGAAGTATATAAGGTTTATAGTAAAAAAATTTTTGTTCCTGATCAAGATTTGAAATTGTATCTACAAAATTTAAAACAAGAATTAGATAAAAATAATAAATAATAAAATTTAATAATTATAATAATTATTATTTTATTAAAAAAATAAGAAGAGTAAGATAATGCGTGAATTTTGTATTCAATGGTTTCCTGGTCATATGAAAAAAACCTTTAAAGAAATAGATCAATATTTAAAAATGATTGATTTAATGTTAGTAATTTTAGATGCAAGAATACCTTATTCAAGTGTCAATTGGGAATTGTTAAAAATTTTTAATAATAAGCCATTTTTATTGTTGTTAAATAAAATATCTTTAGCGGATATGTCTAAAATAAATATTTTTAAAAATTTTTTTGAAAAACATAAAATACCGGTATTATGGATTGATGCTAAATCAAAAATTAATATTCATCAAATTAAACCCTATATATATAAAATTTTAAAAATAAAAAAACCCCTTTGGGAACATAAAATTTTAAAATTAATGATTACTGGTATTCCTAATGTGGGAAAATCAACATTAATTAATTGTTTAGCTAATAAAAAGGTTGTTAAAACTGCGAATATACCAGGTATCACAAAACAAATGCAATGGATTAAAATAGATCCAAGAATTAAATTATTAGATACTCCTGGAATTTTATATCATAAATTTAGTGATTCTTATATTGGATATAATTTAGCTATTTGCGGTTGCATTAAATCTATTTTATATCCGAAATTACCTATTGTAGAATATTTATTAACTTATCTTAAAAAACATTATTATCAAAATTTAAAAAAATGTTTCAAATTGGATGAACAAGAATTAGAATTACCTAATTTATGGTATAAAATAGCACAAAAAAATATTTATTTAACAAAAAATAATATTATTGATGAAAATAAAGTTTTAGATATGATTTTGTATAAAGTATCTAATGGTTTTATAGGTCCTGTTAATTTTGATTTAAATTTCTTTAATGTGATATAATTGCTTTAAAAGTTATACAAGTAAATAATTTATAATAGAAAACTTCATTTTATGGATTTAATAATTTCTTTAAGGAGCATTTAACTATGAAGTCACAAGTAATTATTGTAGAATCGCCTTCTAAAGCTAAAACTATTAGTAGTTTTTTTGATCATAAAATTTTAGTTTTATCTTCAAAAGGGCATATACGTAATTTATCTTTAAAAGGTAATGATAATTTAGGTATTGATATTGATAATAATTTTAAACCTGATTATTGCATTATTAAAGGTAAAGAAAAGTTAGTTCAAGATTTAATTTCCAAAACCAAAGATAAATATGTATTTATAGCTACTGATTTTGATAGAGAAGGTGAAGCTATTGCATGGCATTTAGCTCAAGTTCTAAAATTAAAACCGTTAGATAAAAATAGAATTTTTTTTAGTGAAATCAATAAAAATGTTGTTATTAAAGCTTTTAATAATCCTGTAATGATTAATAAACGTTTAGTAGAATCGCAAGAAACTCGACTTATTTTAGATAAAATAATTGGGTTTAAATTATCTTCTTTAGTTAGACGTATTCGTTCTAAATCGGCAGGGCGTGTTCAATCAGTGGCTTTAAAACTTGTTGCTGAACGTGAAAAAGAACATAATGATTTCATTCCTGAAGAATATTATTTAATTAAAGCTATTTTTGAAAATTTTACATCTAATTTAATTATTAATCCCAAAAATCCTAAAATTAAACTTGAAGAAGCTAATCAAATTTTAGATCAGTTAAAAAATAAAAAATTTTATTTAAAAGATATAATAAAAACTAAAAATTTAAATAAACCTCCGAATCCATTTATTACTGCTACTTTACAACAAGAATCTTTTAAATATTTAGGTATGAATGCTCATAAAACTATGATCATTGCGCAAAAACTTTATGAAGGAGTTAAAATAGATCAGGAAATAATTGGATTAATTACTTATATGAGAACCGATTCTTATCGTATGTCCGAGGAATTTGTTGAAAATGCTCAAAATTTTATTAGTGAAAAATTTGGTTCTTCTTACGTAAATAATATAAAATTAAAAAATTTATCTAAAAATCGTATAGAAGCTCATGAAGCTATTCGTGTTACTGATATAAAAAAAACTCCTCAACAAATTAATTCTTATTTAAATAAAGATGAATTATCTTTATATAATTTAATTTATCAAAAAACTATATCTAGTTTAATGAGCGCAGCAGTTATTAATAAAACACAGTTTATTTTTGAAATCGAAAAATATTTATTTCAAGTTGAAGGTTATCAAATGATATTCGATGGTTATTTAAAAACTAATGTTTATTCTAATTTTAAAGAAATATTATTACCTGATTGGCAAAAGCATCAATATTATTTACCTCAAAAAGTTATAGCTAAACCCCAAATGACTTTACCTCCGCCTCGTTATAATGAAGCTTCTTTAATTAAACATTTAGAAAATTTAAAAATAGGCAGACCTTCAACTTATTCTCACATTATTGAAACTTTAAAAAATAGATATTATGTCAATATTAAAGATAAGAAAATGATTTGTACTAAACGAGGATTAATTACGAATGAACTTTTAATAAAATTTTTTAATTCTTTTATTAATATCGAATATACAGCTTATATGGAAGAACAATTAGATAATATAGCTAATGATAAAGTAGATAAAATAACTATCTTAAATAAATTTTATAATAATTTTATTAAATTATTTATAAATGCTAATAATAATATTAAAGTTATGAAAAATATTATAACACAAAAAAAATGCATTATTTGTGGAGATTTTATGGTAGAACGTTACAGTAAATATGGTGTCTTTTTAGGATGTAATGCTTATCCTAAGTGTAAAAATTCCGATATTGATCAAAAAAAATCTATAATTTTAACAAATCAAAATTGTTCCTCTTGTGGATCTTTAATGGCGGAAAGGAATGGAAAATATGGTAAATTTTTAGGTTGTAGTACTTATCCGAAGTGTAAACAAATTATCTCTTTTAATAAAAATAATAAATCAGAAAATAAAAAAAAAGAGAAAGAAAAATTATCTCAAAAATAAATTTATTATACAATTTAAATTGATATTATTTATAGATTAATAATTTTATCTATTATCGTGGTATATAATTAAGAGGAAATAAATAAATTATGTTTAATTTTTTTAAAAAATTATTTAAAGAAAAAACTCAAAATAAAAAAAATTTTTTTGCAAATTTAAAAAATTTATCTGAAGAACAAATATCAGAATGGGCTCAAAGAATTAAATCACAAAATAAATTAACTGATAATTTATTAGATGAATTAAAAATTTTATTACTAAAATCAGATTTAGGTCTAGAATCCACTCAAAATTTAATGAATCAAATTCGCAAAAATATTTCATCAGATATTTTATCTCAACCAAAATATTTTTTAAATTTTCTAAAAGAACAAATATTGCTATTCTATCAACAAAATAATAAAAGCAATAATAACGACAATATTTCAACACAAAAACCACAAATTTATCTTTTTGTGGGAGTTAATGGTTCTGGCAAAACTACCACTATTGGAAAATTAGCTACTCAATTAGTTAAACAAAATAAAAAAGTTTTATTGATAGCATCAGATACTTTTCGTACCGGAGCGATAGATCAATTAGAAAGTTGGAGTATAACTTCAAAAAGTAATTTTTTTTCAAAAAATAATAGTCAACCAGCAAGTGTCATTTTTGAAGGTTTGAAATATAGTAAAAATCAAGATTTTGATTTGATTTTATGTGATACTTCCGGAAGATTACAAAATAAAGATAATCTAATGCAAGAATTAGCTAAAATAGACAGAGTTATTAAAAAGTATAATATTCAAGCTCCTCATGAAACCTTTTTGATTTTAGACGCTATGACAGGCCAAGAAGCTTTAAAACAAGTGGAATCTTTTAGTCAAAAAATTCCGGTTACTGGTATTATTCTTACAAAATTTGATCATTTTTCTAAAGGAGGGTTAATTTTAGCAATTAAGCATTTATATCAATTAGAAACTAAATATATAGGTCTTGGCGAATTACCAAATGATTTATTGAAATTTGATATTCAAAATTATGTTAATTGTTTATTTGACAATTAATAAAATTCAATATTATATATCATTAACATTCATTATAAATAATATTTTATTAATATAATATCAATAAATAAAAAAAAGGAGTTATTAATTAATGAATTTTTTAAGTAACAGTGTTCAAAAAATAATTGATAAAATCGGTAATAAAAAATATATTAAACAAGAAGATATCGATAATATCATGCAAGATATTAATCCTGCTTTATTAAAAGCAGATGTTGATTATGAAGTAGTAATTAAATTTAATGAATTAATTAAACAACAAATTTTAAATATGGAAATCTTAAAAGGTTTAACTCCTCAACAACAAGTTATTAAAATAATTCAAAATACTTTAACTAATATTTTAGGTAGTCAATCTTTACCTTTAAATTTAAAAGATAGTAAGTTAAATATTTTTATGTTAATAGGTATGAAGGGTAGCGGAAAAACAACTGTTGCAGGTAAATTAGCTTATTTTATATATAAAAAAAAGATTGATAAAATTTTGTTAATTGCAGCAGATTATCATAGACCTGGCGGAATTCAACAATTACAACAAATAGGGAAAAATATTAATATAGAAGTTTACATTAACAATGATACAAATGATTTATCAGAAGTTATTTTGCAAGGTATTAATTATGCAAAAAAAAATAATTTTCAAGCTGTTATTATAGATACTACCGGATTCTCTCCTGAAGATGAAATTAGTGTTAACAATTTAGCCTTAATTAAAAAAAATATTAAACCCGATGAAACTTTTATTGTTGTGGACGCTTTAGGAGGTCAACAAATATCAGGAAAAATTAAACAAATTAATGAAAAATTATCATTTACTGGGGTAATTATGACTAAAATGGATGCTAAAACTTCAGGAGGTTTAATTTTATCTATTAGATATATCACAAAATTAGCTATTCGTTTTATTTCAAGCTCAGAGCAACATAATGATGATAATTTTGAATTTTTTTATCCTGAAAGAATAGCTTCTCGAATTTTAGGTATGGGTGATTTATCTACTTTAATAGAAAATATAGAAGCTAAAATAGATCCAAAACAAAATGTCGAATTAATAGATAAATTATTTCAAGACAATTATAATTATTATGATTTACAAAAACATTTAAATTTAATTAAAAAGATGGGATCTTTTCAAAAAATTTTAAATTTTATTCCTGGAATAGGTAATAAAATAACTAATTTAAATATTTTAGATAATAATATAATGGTTAAATTTGAAGCTATTATCCAAAGTATGACACATGAAGAAAGATTAAATCCAACATTACTGGCTAATAATAATCGTCGTCGTCATCGTATTAGTAAAGGTTCTGGTACAACTAATCAAGAAATTAATTTATTGATTGATTTTATCGAAAAACAAAAAAATTTAACAAAAAAAATAGATAATAAAAATTTGAATAAAGATTCTTCAATCGCAGATTATAAAGATCTTATAAATAAATTTTTAGATTCACAATAAATAAATAGTTTTTAATAGGGGAGTTAATAAAATTTTATGAAACATTTAATATTAGTAGATGGGCATGCACTTATTTTTCGTGCTTACTACGCTATCGCTTATAAACAAAAAGGGCGCAAAAGATGCGCATAATTCCGCTATTTAACGTATAGCCTGGAGTGATAATCTCTAGAGGTCACGTAAACACTGTAAGGTGGGCTTGATTAATTATCTCGAAAGAGTAATTAATAACAGCAAAAGCACGCAAGCGCGATGAGACAAAATATCTAGTCAATAAGTTGGCGCCAGACCAGAAGTTAAGGAGAAGGTGAAAATCCCTAAGCGGTTAAGTAGCGTGGTAATCATTAAACATTCTGGTAAGATATTGACACCAGGATTAGGAAAGAT
>JAOSIP010000018.1:0-11743 GCA_030586815.1 Candidatus Phytoplasma planchoniae | reverse complement strand
CGAAAGAGAGTGAATTATGGAAAGCCGGATGCTTGGAAACTTGCTTGTCCGGTTTGGACGGGGGCTGATTGTAAATAAACAGCAAAGATAAATCGCTGAATAAAACGCAATTAATCTATCCGTATATGTTGATTATGTTGTTAAAGTAGAAGTGATTGAGGATAAATAAAAAAATTTCTTCAGGAGAAATTCATTCTAAATTTAATCCTAAAGAAATTGTTATTGCTGAAAATATTGTTAGAGTTATTAAAAATACACCTTATTTTAAAAATGGTTTTTCTTTTCGAACAGGAACTGGTGGGGGCTTCTCAAGCATCTTTAGTAATTTTATCTGATGAAATGAGGCGTAAGCAAATAAAAGCTTCTGTTTTTTTAGGAGGAATTATTAAATTGGGAGTAGATTTATTCAAAGAAGGGTTAGTTAATACATTATTAGATATGCAGTCTTTTGATTTAGAAGCGGTTAATTCTTTAAAAAACAATCCTAATCATTTAGAAATGTCAGCTTCTTTTTATGCTAATCCTTTCATTAAAGGTTGTGCTGTTAATAAATTAGATTTTGGTATTTTAAGTGTTTTAGAAATAGATGTTAATTTTAATTGTAATGTCATTACAGGAAATGATGGCTATTTACGTGGAGTTTCTGGTAGTCATAGTGATGTAGCATACGGTATAAAATCGCTATTGTAGCTGCTCCTTTAATTCGAGGACGAATTTCTTCTGTAGTAGATCGTGTACAAACAATAGTTACTCCAGGAAATACTATTGATATTTTGGTAACTGATTTAGGTATTGCTGTAAATCCGATAAGAACTGATTTACTTATGTGGTTAAAGTCAGCTGGAATAGTTGTTAAAGATATTTGTGAATTACGTGATTTGGCTTATAGTATTGTGGGTAAACCATTACCAATTAATTATGATAATCGTGTTATTGCTTTGATTGAGTATCGCGATGGTATACCGTTATAAAGTAAAATAAAGAATAATGTTTATTTTAATTTTGGTCATAATATTTAGGTTTGTATAATTATTATGTTTTATAAAATGATAAAGCAATATTTAAAAGCCAAAGAAGAAAGATAATTATATATTACAACTTAAAAAATGTTAAATTATTATCAAAAAGGGTCTGCTAACTATTAATTTAAATATTCCAGAATAATTAAGCTTAAATCTTTATATTTTGAATTTTTTAATTTATTTATGAAAAACATTATAATACCTTTTTAAAAAACAAATATGTTTGGGTTCTAATGATTTTTAGAGTATTATTTTTGATGATAAAGTTGGTTTTTATGTTAAATATATGTTTTAATTACTTCAGAAATGCTCAAATTAATAGAAATTAAAAAAAATTTTTTAATTTTAGAAAAAACTCATATTTGTTTTCGTTTATTAGTTGATTTAGATATCATCAATTTAAAACATGAAAATATTTCCCGAAATTTGTTTTATCCGTCAAAATCTCGATTATGTTTTATGTGTTCGAAAGCAGCTAAAAAGAGAATGTGCTTTACACAAATAACTTTTAATAGAATTGGGCGCCAAAAGAAGCCTGAATTTCGTGTTATTTAATCAATCACCAGTGCGATAAACACTGAAGGTTAAAGAAAAGAAACTGTTTATTAAAGGAAACAATAATGAATTACAGCAGTTTTTAAAGCGGGTTGCGACGAAAAAAGTAGTTAGTCAAAAAAGATTCCGCGACTTAATAATCTCATGGATAAGCCTGAAAGAACCTAAGAAGCTAAGAAGATGTAATTTGATAACCTGTCTCAACAAGAGTTGTAACCGAACAGTCCAGAATCTATCAATATATTAATAGTTTATCAATTTAATGGAATCTTACCATTAGCAAAATGGTCACTTCCCTAACGGATTAAGGTAGATATTTAGAGTAACTTGGAGAAAAATCCTAAAGGCTAGTTATTAAATTAACTAATAATGAAATTAAAAGTCATTAGGCCCAATGATAAAGCGACTTTTTAGTAGTCTAGGAGTAAAAATTAATTTAGAATAAATAAATGTCATGCTTGGAAACTTTCTTGTTCGGTTTAGATGGGGGCTGTTTGTAATAGATATCAGGAAAGTAAATCTTGATATTTAAACGCAAATGTTCTATCCATATAACATTATGATAAATTTTATTTATTCAAATAAAAAATCTAATTTAATTGATTAATAATAATTTGGATTGCTAATAATATATTATGTATTTATTATTTGCTTATTATTTTTATTTATAAATAGCTTTTTATTTTTTATATCAATTGTAATAAAAGTGGGGTTTTTTTATGAAAATTATGTCTGTAAATTCTGGTAGTTCATCTTTGAAATTTCAATTAATTAATATGATTACAGAAAAAATGTTATGTAATGGTTTATTCGAGCGAATCGGCAATGTTAATTCTATGTTTACTATTAAAATTCTAGATCGTATTTATAAACAAAATATAGCTATTACTGATCATAAATTAGCTATTGAATTATTATTGAAAAAATTAATTGAATTATCAATTATTAAAGAAATTACTGAAATTAAGGGAATTGGTTATCGTATTGTGCAAGGTGGCGAATTATTTCCAAATTCTATTATTTTAACAGATGAAAATCTTGATAAATTGGAAAGTTTAAATAATTTAGCTCCTTTACATAATCCTGTTAATATTTTGGGTGCTCGTTTATTTAAACAAGTTTTACCTAAAGCTCTTCATGTAGGTGTTTTTGATACTAGTTTTCATCAAACTATTAAAGCTTCTAATTTTTTATATGCAGTTCCTTATGAATGGTATAAAAAATATAAAATTCGTAAATATGGTGCCCATGGTACTTCTTGTCGTTTTATTTTTCAAGAAGCGCAACGTTTTTTAGCAAAATCTAATTTAAAATTAATTATCTGCCATGCTGGAAATGGGGTTTCTATTACTGCTGTTAATGACAAAGGAGAATCAGTAGATACTTCTATGGGAGTAACACCATTAGCTGGTATTCCAATGGGTACACGTAGTGGAGACATAGATCCTGCTATTGTTGCTTTAATTTCTGGTTATGAAAATAAAACATCTCAAGAAGTTATTGATGATTTAAATAATAAATCTGGCTTATTAGGTATTTCGGGAATTTCGAATGATTGTAGAGATTTAGAAAAAGCTATGTTAGAGGGCAATGCGCAAGCTAAATTAGCTTTAGAGATTCAAATTAAGAAAATTGTTGATTACATTGTCAGTTATTACGTATCATTAGAAGGTATTGATGCTCTAGTATTTACAGCAGGTGTTGGCGAAAATTCCATTTTTTTTAGATCCGAAATTATTTCAAAATTAGCAGTTTTAAATATTTTTTTAGAACCAACATTAAATGAAAATGGTCCTAAATTGAGAAATATTGCTAGCAAAAAATCTATCATTCCTATTTTAATTATTCCTACTAATGAAGAATTAACTATTGCTCGAGATGTTATGTCTTTTATTTCGGATAAAAATAATTAAGCTATAAAAGTAAATGACTAATCTTTAAAAGCATTAAAGAAAAGCCCAAATATTGTGTTATCTAACTAATAATCAGTGCTAATAAAAACCTAAAAGGGCAAGAAAGTTCTTTAAAGGAAACAATATAGGATTAAAGCATTTCTTAAAAGTGGGTTTCGATGAAGTCAGTTATTCAAAATAATATCATCACTAAATGGTTTTAAGGGATAAATTGAAACAGTCTGATAAATAAGGATAATGTAATGGTAAAATCTAATATTATTAAGCTACTTTACTCGAGTATAAAGGATATTGATATAAATTAATTTAGTATGGAGAGCAGTTTGTTAACTAACAAAAAGCACAAGAATCTCGAATTATTAAAAAAATCACTTTAGCCTAAGAAGTAATTAAGATAGATATTAAAGTAATTTTTAAAAATGTAGTTTTGATTTCTTAATCAAAAAATCTTATTATTATATTATTAAACTCGTTCGACGACAATAATTCAAAGGAATTGACTATATCATCGAAATTGACATCAAAAGGTATTTTGAATCTATCAATCATGATATACTGTTAAGGATGATAAAAATATAAATCAAAAAGGATAAAATCCTCAAAACAATATATTATTAATCGTAAAAGAAGGGCATGGTATCTGCGTATCATCGTTATTAAAACTTATCTTAAAAAAAATCTATTATTCCCTCTTCTCATCAAATGTTTTCTTATATTATACAATCAATACAATAAAAACCAAGTCATTCAATATCTGACAAATATTAAACTGATTATCAATAAAGACAAATACTAGATCATTCTGGCATATAAAGAAACTAAGTTTTATCTTACATAGTGAAAACTAATACCGCCAACAGTAATTCAAAAAAACTACCAAAAAAATCTCCTTAATGTAAAAAATCTAAATTTAAATGCTGACGCATAAAATTAAGTATGAAAAAAAATAATGATATCTGGAAGGTAAAGTAATTCAATAACATGATTAAACATTAGTTAATAAAGGATAATTAGGAATAATTTAAATCTATAAAAAATCGTTAGAGGGAAGATAAGAGATCTCCTGCTACTCTCTTTTGTTTAGCTAATAATTTTTGGATAATTAACTTACCTTAATTATCTAGGAAAATACAGTTTTAAATACTTCTAGCGAGGAAACATCACATGTCAATCGCTAGAGTTAAAAAGAAATTTGGAAATGAGAAACTTAAGGGATTAATATAATTAGAGAGGTAAAAACCAAAATTGATAATGACAAATCCCGATATTGAAATGTCAATAAATCTATTTATATTTGTTTTAAAAAATTTGCAATTAATAAAGGTGATTGTTTCGGAGGAATACCCAAGTCTGGTTAAAAGGGGTTCGCTTGGAAAGCGTGTAGATCTTATTAAGATGCGAGGGTTCGAATCCCTCTTCCTCCGCCATTAATTTTATATAAATAAGTTTATATAAATAAATATTTATTATTTTATATTTATAAATAAATTTTTTTTAATATAAAATCATAAAATATTTAAGTTTATAAAAATTGTGATTTTTAGTAAAGGGTTAAAATTGTTTTTAATATGGAAAAATATTTAAATTTATGTCATACTATTTTAAAACATGGTAATATACGTGAGAATCGTACTAAAGTTTTAACTAAAAGTATTTTTGGTTATCATATGCGTTTTAATTTGACCCAAGGATTTCCTTTATTAACGACAAAAAAAATTAATTTTAATCTAGTGATACATGAATTATTATGGTTTATTAAAGGTGATACTAATATACGTTATTTGGTACAAAATAAAGTAAATATTTGGAACGAATGGCCTTATGAACGATATCGGAATTCTTTATTTTTTAAAAATGAAACTTTATCGGAATTTATCGAGAAAATTAAAAAAGATGAACATTTTGCTAAAAAACATGGAAATCTTGGTCCTATTTATGGAAAACAATGGCGTGATTTTTCAGGAATTGATCAATTAAAGCAATTGATTAATGATATTAAATTTAATCCAAATTCTCGTCGTTTAATTATTTCCGCTTGGAATCCTCCTGAAATATCTAAAATGATTTTACCTCCTTGTCATATATTAATGCAGTTTTATGTAGCAGGAAATAAATTATCTTTGCAAGTTTTTCAAAGAAGTGCCGATGTTTTTTTAGGAATTCCATTTAATATTAGTAGTTATAGTTTATTATTGTGTTTGATTGCTTATACCACTAATTTGCAAGCTTATGAATTAATTTATAATTTAGGAGATGCTCATATTTATCTTAATCATATTCCTCAAATTAAAATTCAATTAAAACGTTCTCCTAAATCATTACCTTATATCACTTTAAACAATAATATTTATTGTATTGAAGATTTTACTATTAAAGATATTCATTTGCATAATTATGATGCACACGAAAATTTAAAAGGAGAAATAGCAGTATGATTAGTTTAATAGCAGCTATAGATGGTAATTTTTTGATTGGTGATGGTGAAAAATTACCTTGGCATTATCCTCGGGATTTAGCTTTTTTTAAAAAAAAAGTTACTAATCAAGCGATATTAGTAGGTTTTAGAACATATCAATCTTTATGTTATTATTATCAAAATAAAAGATTTCCTTTTAAATCAATTTATTTGGCTACTACTGCTCTTGATATTCCGGTTAAATATTATCGAGATGATATTTCTATTCAAAAAGTTAATGATGTTAAATTTTTCTTAAAAGATATTCATAAAACATCTAAATCAATTATTGTTATCGGAGGTAGACAAATTTATCAATTAGCTTTGCCTTATGTTGATGTTTTATATTTAACTTATATTTTACGTCGTTTTGTCGGAAATATTTATTTTCCTTATTTAAATTTATGCAAATATATTTTAAAAGAATACACAGTTATAGAAGAATTAATTTTTGCCACTTATTTTAAAAAAAATTAAATAATTTTTTAAATTTTTTATAACAAAGTTATTTTAATAATTTTTATAATAAAAAAGTTATATTACTAATTTTTATTTAAAAAATGATATTTATTTTTGTTGATTTTTTTGCAATTTATTTATTATTTAAAAAGGGGTTTATTTTTTATGACAATTTTTAGTATTATTTTTATAATATATTTTTTTATTTTTTTGCACTTTTTTATTGGTATGTGATCCGGAATTATTGGAAAAATATTGGGAAGTTTTGTTATAGCTTTTTAACTTTTTGGGTAGCTATGTTTATATGTTGTTTATCGTTTGCATTAATGATGTTATTATTCTTTAATTTTTATTCTTTTAATATTAACATAGATTTTTTATAATTGGTTTTGATTGAAAATTATTTTTTATTACCAGAAAACAAAAATATACGGATATAAGATTTTAAATTTTTTTATTTTTGTTTATGTAAAATTTTAAATAATTGATAATTTTTGTGTTATATTTTAGATTAAGTAATTATGATTAAATTTAATTTAAAATCATTTAATTAATTTTTTATAAGTTAATTTAAATTTATTCTTAGATTTGGTTTTGAATATAGATAAAAAATTGATTTTTAGTTAAAATTATATTTTTATCAATTTAATTATTTTTTATAAATTTTAATATTTTTTTTATAAATTTTAATATTTTTTATTAATTTTTTTATGAAATATATAAAATTACAAATATGAAATTATTTATTTTCTTTTTGAAAGTAAAATTTATTTTAATTAATTTAAAAATATATGTAAATCACAAATAATAAATTTCTAAAATATTTTATTTATTTTTTCTTAAATTAAAAGTTGTTTTTATTAACAAAAAATGAACAAGAATTATTATAAAAACAAAAATATAAATTAATAAAAAAACTATTAATCCAACAAAATTAAAAATAATAAAATTAATGTAATAAAATAAAAAATGATTAAATATTTAATTTTTTTATAAATAAAAATTAATAAAAATTTTAATAATCATTTTATTAATGTGTATTGTTGTTAGAATATTATAATAAAATTTTCTTTTCTTTTAATTATTGTTATTGCATTATTCAAAAATCATAAAAAAAATTTATAATCAAAATTTAAATAAGTAAAGTGTATTGTTTATTATTTTATTCGGTTTTAATATTATTAAATAATTAAAATAACTTTTTAAAAAATTATTTGAAGTTAATTCGTTATTTATTTAATCATTTTAAATTGTTATATAACGTAAATGTATATTTCGTTTGTTGTTTAATAGAGTTTATATTAAACGTTCCGTTAGTAACAGTTATTTGCGCTAATTTTTATATTTTTTAATGCATGAGGCAACATATATATGTTTAGTTTTATTTTTTCAATAACTTTTTTAGTTTTTTGGTATTATTTTATTTTTATTTTTACAAGCAAAATCATTGGTATTTTTGTTGGTTTAGTTTTAGCTATTTTAATATCTTGGTTAATAGCTTTTCTATTATTATTTATTAGTTTAGGATATGTTAAACAAAAATCTATTAATAACTTTTATCATTTAAAAATAGTTCGAAGTTTTTCGAAATTAATTATGCGTTTTTTTCGTATTAAAGTTTCGGTTTATAATTATAATTTAATTCCTTTTAATAATTGTTTGGTTATTTATACTAATCATAAAAGTAATTTTGATCCTTTTATAATAGCTTCTATATTTCCTCGTCCTCTTACTTTTACTCCTAAAGATGAACTTTATAATAATTTTTGGTATGGTTGGTTTTTAAGATTTTGTTTCAATGCTACTCATTGTATTAAGATTAATAGAAGTAATAATAGAGATAATTTAAAATCTTTGGAAAAAGCTAAAGAAATAATTAAAGAAAAATTGGCTGTTTTGGTTTTTCCAGAAGGCGGTATTATTAATTCTACTTCTGATCAGATTAATTCCTCTTTGGATGGTGCTTATAAAATTGCTATTCAAAACCAAGCTGATATTTTACCGATTACTTGTAAAGGCATTTATCGTATGCGTGGTAAATGTTGGTTTAGACTTAAAAAAGTAGAATTATTAATACATCCCTATATTTCTTGTTCATATTATAAAGATAAAAAATCATCGCAAATTAATCATGAAGTAACTAATATTATTAATTCTAGACTTTAAATTATGAAATAATTAAATATGAAAATAGATAAAATATTTATTAATTTAAAATTTGTATTAAATATTATTGATTATGGGATTTAGTTTTATAGAGATTATTATCATTACTAAAAATATAAAAATTATAGAAATTAAGATGTTTAAATTCTCTTTAAGGTTGCTTGTGATTAATAATTCTTTTAAATTATTATTAGATATTAGTGTTGCCTGTATAAAGTTTGAGGGAATATCAATATTTGAATTATTAAAAAAATTAATACCTATAAAATTTCCTTTATGATCAAAACATATAAAGTTTATATCTTTAATTTTTTCTTTTAAATTGAACACAGAATCAAATACAAAGGTGCTATTTTTATTTTCAATTATGCTACTAATTTGACTTTTGAACATTTGAGGGTTATGATCATCACTATCTCCATTTATTAGATAGTAAATATCTTCTCCTACTTTAAGATCTGAAGTTTTTTTAAATGGAACTACAGGGTAGTTTTCTGATGATTTAAAGGTAATTAAAATAATATTGTTTTCGTTTGGAAATATATTATTTATTGTTCCTTGTTCAAATTTATAAATTTCTTGTTCGGAATCATATATAATAATTTCATTTTGATCGTTAAAAATTCGTTTATATAATAAGTTATTTAGGCTGATTAAATTATTTTCATAATTGTCTTCATAGGTAGATAAAACATGATACAGGTATTGATTATCTTGTGTTTTTTCTTTGCTAAAAATTATTCCATTACCTTTTATGTGATGATCTTGATGCCAAACAATTAAAGAATCCATAATTTTTTGTTTTGTTGTATGCACGGAGGGCTTGTTTGAATCAATAAATTTTAGAGATACAAAAGAACTGTCTTTATTTGCTAAACGACGATGACTTTCTAAAGAATGTTCGATAAAATTTATTACTTTATGATTTTTATTTTTTATTATTATTTTTAGATTAATTTTGGATTTATTTTGAGAATCAATACGAGCGTATAATTCCATATATTCTTTTTGTGGGTCTATGAATAATATTTGTTGTTGATTATAAGTATAAACTAATTTTATTTTTAATATTATTTTAGATGTATTTTCCTTATTTTTTAATAATGGTAATGTAATCGGATCATTATGAGTTAAAACGGTTAATTCGTCCATAGAAAACGCGATCATTGGCGCTTCATCATTGTGTTCGATTTTAAGATTATTAAAATTTTTTTTAAAATTATTAAGTTTTCGCATTAAATAATTTTTATGGTTTTCACTTGTTAAATCAGTTATTATGCCTATATTTTTAGGATTTTGTTTATGTTGAGAAAAAATTTCTTCTAATCTTTTTTGGATATGCAAAATATTAATAGCTTGAGAAAACTTGTCTGTTGTTGCAGGATTATTAATAGTATTACGGTTCATACCGATAATTTGTCCTTTTTGGTTAAAAACAGGTCCTCCGCTATTTCCATTATCTATTTCTATATTAAAATCAATAAAAGCTTCATTTAATTTAGTAATATCTCCTCTTTTTAATAAATTCCTTTTTATTGATTGTGTATTTTTTATGTTCGTTAAGCTTGATAAAAAATTTTCTAATGGAAATGATTCTTGAGATCCCATACTATAAACTATTTGTTGAATTTCTGGTTTTATAAATGAATGCGGTTCCGGGAAAGCCATTTTTAGAATTTCTTCAATTTCTTTGAATTTATTTGTATTATTATCTTGAAAAGTTAATATTCCGATATCATCAAAACCTTCGTTATTAGAAATAAAAGTAAAAATTTTGGCATCTTTATATGAATTAAAATAAGGATTATAAACTTTGATTTTAGAATTTTTCCCTGGTTTTAAAACATGAGAATTTGTAATGATGTAATATTTATATTTATAATAAGAAGATTTTTCAGATTTTTCTGCTGCATAAATAAATCCTGATCCTAAATATTTAGAAAATTCGATTGAGAAAGTGATTTTTGATATATTTTCTATAATTTTTGATATATCTTCTTGAATAGTATCGGAAGGTTGTAATTTTTCAGATTGTTCAAAAAAAGATTCATCTATAAAAGATAAAGCAAAAGTATTTAAGAATTTTTTAGATACATCTATATATTGATTATTTATTTGCTGAATTAATCCATTAAATTTACCTTCTTTGTTTAACTTAATTAATAATTTTATTTTTGGGTTATTTTCGATCTGATTAGAATTTAGTTCCATAGGTATTAAATATTGTTTTTTTATTTTATCTTGAGTAGATTTTAAATTTTCAAAATCGCTATCATCATCTTCGTCTGTTAAACTTTCAAAACTATCTGAAAAACTAGACATTGATTCATGATCACTTTCATATTCATTATGGATTTTTTTGTCTTTAATATTATTATTAAATTTTTTATACATTCGTTCACAAAAATTATAAATATAATTCGAAGTAATAATATAATTGATTTCCATTTTATGTGATTGTTGAGGAAATGAAATTCCAATAAATTCACCTTTTTTATTGAAAAAAATTTTATTATTTTTCCCTTTAATAGATATAGATAAAGTATTTGATTGGTTTTGATCATATTCTTCACTTATAATTCCTTCTTGAAAAGGTTTGATATTGTTATTAATATCTAAAGTAAAACCATAAACTGTTTCTCCTTTATGAAAATTATATTTTTTTATTTTTGGAAAAAGATTGTTATTTGTTTGTTGTGAATTGTCGAAAATTTTTTGTAATTTTTGTTGTATTTCTTCAACAATTTGGTATTTATTTTTATTTTCTTCGTCTATGATATTTTCATTAGAATTATCGTATTTAATTGATATGTTAGTATTCGATGTTAATATTTTTTTATAATTAAAATAATAGAATATAAAAGTTATTAATATAAAAAAATAAACTAATAGTAATAAATAATTTTTTTTAATAATGCGAAGGATATTCATTTATTTAATTTTTTAATTAAACCTTTTCTTTTAGATTGATATTTAAAAATGATTATTTGATTTTAATATCCGCTAATGAATTTAAAATAAATATTTTCTTTTGACGCGATTTTACAAATACGGATAGATTATTGGCGTTTCTTTGATAGGATTTGTTTTTCTATTAAATATTACCAACAGCCCCCGTCCAAACGGTGCGAGCAAGTTTCCAAGCACACCGCTTTCCATAATTTATCCCTGTT
>JAOSIP010000017.1:0-12546 GCA_030586815.1 Candidatus Phytoplasma planchoniae | reverse complement strand
TACAAAAAGATATTAAAAGACTAACAGAAGAAATTAATAACCTTCGTCAAGAAATAATCAAGACACAAACTTATAATCTGGCTGATTTATTAAAATTGGCTAATGGTGCTAAAAATATCTATCTTTTTTCCTTCAATATTCAAAAAAGAATTAAAGAAATTAAATTACCTGATACTGATGATCCTTACCAAGCGATTCGTAATTGGAAACTCGATAACAACCCTTGTCAATATGATTATCCTAAACGTCTCCAACAATGGAAAAATCAAGCAATATTAAAACCAGGTAATTATCTTGGCTATGATTTGAGAGATTTATTAGGAAAAAAATCTAAAAAACTTTATAAAGAAGATGGTAGTTATTTATGGTACAATTTCAGCAAAGGATTTTTAGACGATCGTTTTTATATTGATGGTATGAAGGTTGAATGCGAAGATTTCTTTTTTAGAATTTATAAACATTATATAACCGAAACATTAAGTTTAATACCACCACCTTTAAAAAGAAAGATAAACTGATGAACATAAAAATCAAAAAAATATTTTTAATAATTAATTCAATAATTTTAATTTTAGGTTTAATTAAAGGATTTCATAAACCTTTTATTTCATTATATTTATTTACTCGTCAAACTGTTTTGTTAATCAATATTTATTTTTTGTTTTTATTCTTTAATATAAACAATAAGATACAAAAATATTTAAGTTTTATTATTTTAATAGATTGTTTATTACTTTTAAGTTATAATTTCAAAATAGAAAATCCGAAACTTTATTATCAAAGAAATTTTTTTGCAATTTTAGTTGCTAATTTAGAACATATTTTTTTGCCTCTATTTTTTATTTATTACTACTTTTTTTTAGACAAAACCACTTTAAAATTAAAACATTTTTATATTTCTTTAATTCATTGTTTTTTATATGGAATGGTTATTTTGATATTTAATAAATCTCCATATAAATTTTTAGAACCTAATGAAATAAACTTGAAAATAATTTTTTTAATTACAATTTTCTTATTTTTATTTTCTTTATTATCACTTTTTTTAAAAAATAAAAAGATTGATAAAATAAATAAATTTTTAAATAAAAATTAATAAAACATTTTTTTAATAAAATCAACAAAAATTATGTCTTAATAATCTTATCATTAGTAATTTATTAACTTTATTTGTTAATTTTCAATTTGGCATGAAATTAAATTGTTTATTTGTTTAATTTATGATTTTTTTATGATTGGTTTTTTATTATATAATGTCAAAAAAAGCCAATTATTCTTTTTGTTAATTAACTTTAAGACCCTTTCCAGGGTCTTTTTCTTTTACCAAACCAAAAAAAATAAATATGAAAAGTGAGAAAAAAATGAAAATTAATTTAGAACAACGTACCCAAGCTTGGTATAAACATCGCAAAAATTTTATCAACGCCACCGAAATCGGCAGTATTACAGGGTTAGATCCTTTCCGAAATTAGTTCATGATAAACTACTACCTTTCAAACTAATAAATATGTTGAATATGGTAATCAGATGGAACCATTGGCTCGTCAATTTATCGAAAAACAACCTTAATTTAACATTTAATCCTGGTTATCTAATATCAACGTTTTTCCGCCAGTTTAGATGGTTATAATGAACAAACAAATACCTTATTAGAAATAAAATGTCCTTATGAAATGAAAAATGACCATATTTCCAACACATGGACGTTATTTTAGCCAATCCATGCGAAAAAACAATTCCTTTATATTACTGGGCTCAAGTCCAATGCCAACTGTTTTGTTCTCAAGCAAAATATAGTTATTTTTTAGTTTATTTCACAGCTACTTTTTTTCATGTTGCCAAAGTAATTTTAAATCAAGCTTTTATTAAAAAAATGTATCAAGCGAGCGAGGTTTATTTAAATTTATTAGCTAACGCTAAAAAAGAACTCTCCCAAACCACTTACTTAAAAACAAAATAAAAAAGTAATTTATTTTAAGACTCTTTTCGAAGGGTCTTTTTTTATTTAAAGCTATAAATTATCCCAACTGGTTAAGAAAAAAAAGAAAAAAATATAAAAAAAGGAGATTCCAAATGAAATTTATAGTTTTTGAGGGGTTAGATGGCAGTGGTAAAACCACCCTCATCACCGCTCTTCTATCCGTTATTTATTTCTCTATGTTAACCAAGTTCATTTTTTCACCGGTTTTTATTTGAGTATCGCCGCCCAAACTGAATTAATTAATCCTACTTTAGCCAAAAACGAATTAGTAATTTTAGATCGTTGGATGGGTTCGTTCTACTTATGCTTACCAATTATATCCCTTTTTAACCAAAGATACAAAACATCATTTTTGAAAAACAATTTTCGATATCACCCAAGAAGAACTTTTGATAAAACCTGATTTAACAATTTATTTAGATCTTGACCCTCAATTAAGTTGTGAACGCAAGAAAAAACAAAAGGACACCAAAACGATCTGATCGAACGTCAACCTGTTTCCTATTTTCAAAAAGTACGAGCAGGTTATTGGGACTTAAATTAATTTTAGATGAAAAAAATACAATTCAATCAAATTTACAAAAAATTATCAAAAACAAATCATGGCGATTATCATAAAAAAAACTTGCCAAAATGGCAATCAATATTTTTACTAACAGCAATGGTCAAATCAAAACCATCACCAAAGACGGGCAAATTAAATGGAAAACTAAATATGTTTTTCGATATCGCGAAAAAATACAGAAAGGAATCATCAAATGAAATTCTTAATTTATATTATTTTCTTTTTGCATTATATTCTTTTAACAACCTTTAAACTTTCTGAATCATTTTATTTTGCTACACGTTATTCTTTTATATTAAACATTTTTGTTTTTTGTTTAAATATTATTATTACGTAACTGCTACATGGCTTTTATTAGTGCATTTGTTGAAGAAGAGATGAACAAGCAGAAAAACATGCAAACAATTGAAATTTTGAATACTTTTTACCAGGCAACTGATAACCTGTCTTTTTCGTTATATATTCAAAAAAATCATTCTCTTTTAAATCAATATTTTAAAAAACATTCTATTAACGAACAAAAACAACACGTCTTAAGAGGCAAAATTAACGAGTTATTAATTTTAAGATATTTAAAAAGTCAAGGAATTAATAATTTATATCCCCAAGTAACCCTCTTTTTTATCCCTGATCTGAGATTTGATTTAGTTTTATTCACTAAAACCAAAAGAATTTTAGGTTTTAGTATCAAAACTTGTTTACGGGAACATTATAAACAAGCGATGATTGAAGGCCAACAATTAAAAAAATTAGATAGTCGGTTCCGATATTATTTATTAACCAACGATACCAAAGAGGCAGAAAGACTCAACCAGAAAATAACCCAAGGCAAAGTCCCAGGAATTGATGAAGTGATTAATTGTTTTTCTCCCCAAACCGATTTGTTTATCCAGAATCTTTTAACCCAACAATTTACTATTTTTACTGATATTAATTTAATTAAAAAAAATAAAAAAAGGAGATAAAAACCATGAAGGAATCCTAACCAACGAACAACAAGCTTTATCCCAAATGGCGGAATACATTATCAAAAGACAATGGGAACGATTAAAAATTTATACCGAAATAGTTGATGTCCAATGGTTAAAAGAACCTCGTCGCCATCAAAAGATTTTTAACGCTTTAAAGTATTTGTATTGTGAGCAACAAGTAACCATAGCGAATCAAATGTTAATTAATAAAAAGGATTTGATCGAAGAATTATGGAGTTATTTACAAACCCATTTCCCCCAAGATCATTTCCAAGCAGCAGAATTAACCTTTTTAACAACCCTAGGAAATATTTTCTTGATAATTTAAAACATACTTACACCCAAGAAAAATTATTTCAACAATTAATGAAAACAATCCGTCCTACTCCAATCAGGATCCTTATTATAAACATTTATATTACCAAGAAATCTTTGCGAAATTAAGGAATTTTGCGAGTTTACTCCCAACGGAGATGGATAAAACTTTATATTCTTTTGCCGAACAAAACCAACTATGTTAAGAATTATTTGCTATTGATAAACAAGCTCAACAAAAAATCCAAGAAGAATATTATCGGTTAACTCAACAATTTCACGGTTTGAATCAAGCCAACAAAGGTTTTAAAAAAAGGGAAATCATTACAATTGGAGGAGCAACAGGTCTTGGAAAAACCAGTTTTATTTACAATTTATTATTAAATCTAAGTCAAAAAAAATATGAAGAAAAAGCTAATTATCCTTATCTTTTGTTATTTTCCTATGAAATGACATTATTTGAAGAAGTCAGCCGTTGTTTGGCTATTTATACTGGTCTTCCTTTAAAGGTTATTTTAGAAAAAGATTTTCGCACTATTGAACCAGCTCTTTATGAACAAAAAATGAAAAAAAAGCCCAAACTTTTTTTCAAAAAATAAATTGGCGAACTAGTTACGATCTCTCCAAAAAAATAGACTACGCTCTTCAATTAATTTATCGTCTTCATTTAGAACAAAAAGTCGAGATTGTTGTTTTTGACCATCTCCGAATCATGAAAGGAACCAGTGATTTTGATAATGACCGTTTGGTCATCGATGAAATTATGACCAAATTAAAAAAAATCGCTGTCGAACTTAATATTGTCATTATTATTTTATCGCAATTTTCGCGAGATACTTACAGTAATTATCCAGGAAAATCCCCCGAAATAACTGCTTTAAAGGTGAAACGAATTCTGATCTTGTCCTTTATGTCTAAATTTAATCCTTTTATTGAAAAAGACAAACGTAAACCAATCGAATTCTATCGATTAGCATTTGTTAATTTATATCATCAAGCCCAAGAAAAAACCAATAGTCAACAAATAATCGCCATCGACATCAAAAAAAATAGAAGTGGGATGCAAAAAACTTTGTTATATCATTTTAACCCTTCAATCCAAGCCTTTCTGGAAATCGGTAAAATACTCCCTTATGAAGAAGAGTTTTAAATAGGGAAAGGAAAAAGTATGAATAAACAAATTGAAATCCAAGATTTAAAATTTAAATTTCCCATGTTGATTTTATTAAAAAAATTAAACATTTTACCACTCCATTTTCCCAAACACTATCGTTTTCCTTGTCTTATTCATCAAGGAAAAAATCCGACGTGTTGTCATATCAATGAAAAGAATTGTTTACATTGTTGGAAATGTGGGTGTGATTACGATACGATTACCGTTTATCAAAAATACGGGGCATTCCTCGTTTTGCTGATGCCTTAAAAAGAATGGTTCGTTTTATGAAAACCCAAGAATTTAATACTTTAGTTCAAAAAGAAAAAGAAGGAGCAAAAACATCTCCTGCTTTTTTTACCTATTCCCAGCAAAAAAGCGAACCCTACGATGAAGAATTAAGCAACGAAAAAACCAATTATTACAAGAAATAACACCCCTATTTAATCAAATCCGAAATTATTATCATTATTTATTAATCAACAATGATAATGTTGGGTTGGCATATTTAACTAACCAAAGAAAATTAAAATTAAGCACTATCAAAGAATTTAAACTAGGGTTGGCGCCATTATCTGACAAACCCCTCTCTTTTCGGTTTGGAAATTACGCTAAAAAGAAAAACTTTAACATTAATAAATTAGTTGAATACGGGTTTTTAAAAGAAAAAATGAATCAAGAAGGAAAAAAATATTATCACGATACTTTCCATGGTTCCATCATTATTCCCATCGAAAATGGCTATGGTAAAACTTTTCATTTTTATCAAAATCATTTTAGAGATACTAGTTATTTTCGACCTAAATATCAAGCTTTAACCAATTTTTCCCAAACTCCGACCTTTCTTATCTATCGTTTTTTCGCAACCTTACCCTTTATTAAACAAAAGAAAACAATGATTATTCATGAAGGGTTTTTTTGATGTGATAAGTGCTTGGCAAATCGGGGTTAAAAATGTCGTGGGATTAATTTGTGTCGCCCAATTACTATCTCAAGCCCAAATCGCCATTCTTCAAAAAGAACAAATTAAAATGATTATCGATTTAGACAATGATGAAACAGGACGTCAACATAGTCAAAAATTAGGAAAACAATTACAAGCTAAAGAAATTCCTTTTGAAATTAGACCTATTTTAAAACCTTATGCCCAAAATTGTAAAGATGCCGATGATTTAATTAGGAAAGGGGGATTAAAACTGCTTACCAGAAATCTTTTTTGGAGTCGCTTACACAAAAGGAAACAAATTTTAAAGTATCATTAACATTAGCCAAAAATTTTTTTGGCGAAGATAAAATCCGTATCAAAGATGAATGATTAAAAACTACCAAAAAACATCAATTTAAAGAAGAAAAAATCAAAAGGGGTTGGAATAGCAAAAATCAGACTCTGGTAGTATTATCCCATTACTCAAAAAAAAGAGGCTGTTTTTTTGGGCTAAACCAAGAAAAAAAAGAAGGCTGAAAAGGGTTTATTTCGACCGTTTTTGTTCATAATTTTTTTGCCAAGAAATCATTTTTTCAAAAAGAATGTTTTTTATCATTATTTTTTTAAAAACATAAATCGAAAACTCATGCCCAATCACTAAAATGACGCTAGGTTTTAAATTAAGATGAAGATAATAATTAACAAAATTATTAATTATTTTATTTTTGTGATTTGATATGTTATTTTTGATTTGTTGATATTCGTTACCAAGGAGTAGCAAAAAATGTATAACCAAGAAGACCGAATTATTATCGAGGGTAAAATATCTGTCGCCACTAATCCCAACCTGCCTCAAATTAAATTTTTTTTAGTAACTTTAATGGAGATTTTATTAGCTATCAATATTATCGCCCACACTAAAAAAACACTTACCAAAAAGCAACTTTTCTCATCGAAAACCAAACTTTATTTGTGGATACGTCCCTTTTAGAAGAAATCAAAAATTATAAAAAAGAATTAATCCAAACTAAAGCAGTACAGGGTGAGAAAGCAATAAAAACCTTCTCCGACCCATTACAAAATTATTTTCCTATCTTTCAAATCAATTATCAAAATAACCAAAAAGAAGAAGTTAAAAAAGTAATTGGCAAAATAAATATCCCCAAACTCGAAACCTTAAAATTATTCCAACTAGACCAACAGAAAAAAGATAAATATGGGCAACTTTTGAAAAACAACTATAAAAAAGGATTAAATATTCTTTTTACTATCGCTTAGAAGATTTAAAATATATTAATTTTTTCCTAACCAAAGCTAAACAAGGTTATCGAGTGAAAAAAATAAAATCTGGTTATTTAACAAATTTAAATAAAAAAATAAGAAACAATAAAACGGTTAGAATTATTACCCTTTCATTACCTTTTCATTACACCTTTTCATTACCCTTTCATTATTACCTTTTATATCTTCCAAATTGCTATATAAAATCAACCTCAAACGACCAGTAATATTTGATATTTTATATCGATAATGATAATGATAATCGATATTTGATATTATCGTTATCATTATTAATTATCGAGTTATTAATAATTAAACAAAAAATATATTATTATCTCTTAAGCCATGCAAATGATACTTTTTCACAATTATGAAATATGCAGGTATTATAAAATTAAAAAATATTTCATATACACTAAAACAAAATAATCCTATTTCAATAAATTTAATAAAATCATTCATTCCCAATTAACTCTTTTTTAATCAAATTTGTTTCAAATATTTTAATTTCAGATTATTTAATTAGAAAATATTGCTTTATTACATAACATAAAAATAAAAGTAAAATAATTATAGGGATACTAAACCATTTTATAATGCTTTTATTTTGTAAATAAATATCACACTTAATATTATTACAATAAATCCAATAATAGATTCAATAGTATGATTTATATAAAAATCTACTAACAAATTTATCATAAAATTTAGCCTTTTTATAAAATTTTTTACTTAGAAAAAAATGATCAGGAATTATTTATTATAGTATTATAAACATATTTAATAAAAAAGCAATTTTTATTTTCACAAAATAATAATTTATGAAATTAAGATATTTTCGCTTGATAATTTTGGAAATAATGAAGAGGACTTTGATAATTAAGTTTTGGCATAGGCTATTTATGATTATAAAAACGTTTAAAAGTTTGAATTTTTTGAATTATTTCCGCAAAAGAATAGTTATACCAATAATCGCCATAACGACTTTAAACCACCCTTTTAAATTACTAAACCAGGCTTCTATTGGAGTATTATCATTGGGACAACCAGGACGGGACATACTGATAAAAAACCTTTTTGTTGTAAGTGATGTTGCCACCAGCGACTATTATAACCCCCACCCCGATCGGAATGAATACAAGGTTTAGTTAATTTAGGAAGCGCTTGAACAGTCGTTTTAATCAATTTTAAATTAGGTTTTAAACTGGTTTTTAAATTCCAAATTTGGTGATGATAACTATCTAAAATTACCGAAACCCATAGTAAACCTTTTTTGGTAGTAAAACAAGTTAAATCGGTATAAAGTTTGGTTAATGGTTGATCAGTTTGAAACTGTTGTTTAATTAAATTGGGTTTAAATTCAACATGTTTAACAAAGCTTTTATTCTTAGTATGTGGGTGACGTCATTTCATTAACCAATGGTTCGTTTTCATAATTTTTAAAATTATTTTATGATTAACAATTTCTTTAAAAAATTCTCGATATAAAAAAGTGATTTTCCGATAACCACAAGCATAATGATACTTTTTACATAATAACCCCACTCTTTTGGTAAGGAGTTGTTGTTTTTGGTAGCGTTTATATTGAGCATTTTGGGTTTTACACCAATAATAATAAAGGTGTCGTTGAATTTTTAACAATTTTAAAATTTGGGTAATGGTTAAACTTTTTTTGATAAATTTTAATTAAAGGGATTAAGGTGGGTTTTAAATCAGGTCGTTGATAACTGATAACTGTTTGTAATAATTCAATTTGTTGATTAACTAACATACTTTATCTTACCTTTTCGAATATAGAACTATTTTAGCACCTTCGGTAAGTTTTAGAACTAATAAAAATATTTTTTTATTTTCTTCATGAGTTTTTAACTTTTTTTGGTTAACTAATAAGTGAAGAAGTAAAAAAATTTTTTCTTTTGTCTTGAAAAAAATTAGTTAACAGTTAAATTTTATTCAACAATTTTTAAAATATTAAATAAGTTTTTTTAAGAGAAAAGATAAGATTTTAAGGGACTAAAAAGTAATTTTGGTCATGATGAACACGATAACAAAATAAGGATTTAGTTCGGTGTGCCCTCCTTATTAAATGGGCTATTGCTTCTACTTAAAATGATGTGATGTAACCAAGCATAAATCTGTTAGATGAAATTTTTTTGGATTTACAGATTTTGGACATACCACGTTTTTTTGGCAAAAATTACTTTTTTTTAATAGCAGCGGCGTGGTGTACTGGGGCTTTTTTTAAGTGAGATCGTGGCTTCCTTTGAGGTAAATGAGAGGGATCATCGCGACTTTTTAAATTAGATTATTTTTGCCGAGTTGTTAAAGACATGTAATTTCTTTCTTTTAGTTCACGAAACAAACATTTTTATGATAAAAGATTTTTTTCGAAAAAAAGAATTTTTAGGCCAATAAATTTAAGCAACCGCATAAAAAAAAGGAGCCTTATAAATTATTAAGTTTATGGGTCACTTATTAATTTTAGTTTAATTGTGGCTTAATCGTAAAAAAAAGAGATGAAGCACTTAAATTAAAAGTATTCCTTTTCGTTTCATCGCTCTTTTTTCTGTTTTAGGGGGTATTTATTAATTTAGTTTACGGAGATTTGATTAGCTTAAAAGAAAAATAAGCAATTTTTTTGCTTATTTTTTTTCTTTAACATTGTATTTTTGGGTATAAACACTTAAGAGATTACGGACGGGATTAAAATGGAAATAATATTTTTGGCGTTTAAGGCCAAAATTACCAGTACATAAAATGGTATACCCAAGATAATAATCTTGATCTTGGGCTAAAAGTTGTTTGGGACCGTTAAAATCAAGTTCTATGCGGTGTTCATCATATAAATGTCTAACTTTTATGTTTGAAGACAATAGAGAATCGTCTTGTTTATGCCAAGTTGTTGTTAAAAATTTATTCCAACCTGGACGGGGGGCTGAATATTCGGAATATTCGAGATTACTTTCTTCTTCAAACCATTGCGCAAAAGGTTGATTCGCAAAAGGAGCTAAGTTATCGGGTTCTTTTTGTGTTCTTTGGCGTTCTTCACAAAGTTTTATTTCTGCACTTAAAGCATTCATTTCCGCGGTTAAAGCCGTTTTGGTGGTTAAATCGCTGGTTTGGGCAATTTTTTCTTGTAAAGCAGTTAATTTATTTAAGGCTGCTTGAGCCGCTTGCGCATAATAACCAAAGCCGTTTAAGCGGGTAAAAGTAAAAGTCTTGTGGAGCGTTTCCGGTTCTTTACTTAAATAAAGATTAATCCCGGCTTGCCATTGTTGATATTCTTTTTCGGCTTGATGACGGCGAGCTTCAATAGTCGCTAAATCGCTACTAATCCCTTTTTTCAGTTCATAAACTTCTAAAACATCAGAAGGTAACATGACCGGATGGTTTGCTTTATCGCGTTTCCAATAAGCACTAAATTGACTATAACTATCATCCATTAACTTCACCCAATCGCGATTATTCCAACGGGGTTGTTCGTTAATTAATTGGGGCAATAGGTTTAAAGTTGGCAGACTAAGTAAAAAATTATTATTTAAAGCATAAAATTGTAAGAAAGCAAACACTTCCTCAGTTTTTAATGGTTTAATTTCAATCTCTAGGGAAAAACGACTGCGGAGAGCGCGATCGATTTTATTAAGATAATTCGTCGCCCCAATTAAAATAATTTTGGCAGTGGTTTTGGTTTCTAATTTCGTTAATAAATTATTGATAATATTTTCTGACGTTCTATTGCCGTCCATTTTTTCGCGGTTAATTAACCCATCAATTTCATCAATAAAAATAATTGTTTTGCCATGGTCTTCCGCTTCTTGCCATAATTGATTTAAAATATCACTTCCTTCTCCAATGTATTTTTTTTCAAAAGTATCAGGAGTTAAACCAATAAAGTGCGCCTTGGATTCGCCCGCTAACGCTTTAATTAAGTGGGTTTTTCCGGTTCCGGGAACACCATAAAGTAAAACTCCTTTTAAGCGGATATTTTCCATCCCTAATACTTCTTCATTATCGGCAAAATAATCAATAATCCGTTGAAAAGCCTTTTTTTCCGCTTCCATGCCAAAAACATCTTTAAAAGTTAAAATTTTGGCCGGTTGGACAGGAGTTAGCGCGCCTCCTTTTTCTAGTTCTTGGTTACAATCCGCTAGTTGTTGAATAAAAATATTTATTTGTTCATCTAAATAATCATCATAACATTGATATTTCTTTTGGGTTTGTTCGGTATTATTTTGGGCTAATAAAGTTTTTAAATGGGTTTTGTTGGCTTGATTATAAATCAAAGCTTGGCGGATTTTGGTAATCCGTTGTTCTAAAGCATCTTGATTTTTTAACTGTTGCTGTTGTTGACTCAAATGAATAATTTTTTCGTCAAAATTCGTTTGTCGCTGGGCCACTAATTGCTCGAGTTTGGTTTTTAACTGTTGCTGCTGCTCCAGGGTGGTTAAGTCTGGCTGTTGACTTGCTGCCGTTTTTTTAGCCATTTCGGCTTCAATTGTTTTGATTTCTGTCATTAAAGCAGTAATTTGGTTGGCTAAATTTTGGCTTTGCGTTTCCTGTTGCGCTTTGGCTAAACTTCTTTGTTGTTTAATCGTGGTTAATTCGTTTTCTAATTGGCGCATTTTTTCTTTTAACTCCTGGTGATTTGGTATTTCTTGGGATAAATGCTGAGTTAAAGGTATTGGTTGGGGATAATAATGCCAGTAATAACCATATAAATAAAAACTACAGGCCAACAGTAAACTGATGCCCCAAATTCCCCAATAAAGCCGGGATGGCCATAACTTGATCAATGAAAAGGTTCTCCTTTCTTTTAATTTTTAAATTTTCTAATTGGCGCATTTTTTCTTTTAACTCCTGGTGATTTGGTATTTCTTGGGATAAATGCTGAGTTAAAGGTATTGGTTGGGGATAATAATGCCAGTAATAACCATATAAATAAAAACCTACAGGCCAACAGTAAACTGATGCCCCAAATTCCCCAATAAAGCCGGGATGGCCATAACTTGATCAATGAAAAGGTTCTCCTTTCTTTTAATTTTTAAATATAAAAGTGCGGCTTTGGTCACTTTGTTTTTCGTATAAATCAATTTTGCGTAAACTTTTAATTGTGGTCGTATTCCGCATTTATTTTTCTAAATTTCCCAAGTTTATCTTGTTGACACTTTTAGTAAGCGGTTAAATGGGCTTTAATGTATTGCTATACGAAATATGGCACTTTTTATAACCAACAAACACAAATAAATAATTAGGCCGTTTTTAACTTTAACGACTTAATATCTCGTTTTCCTTTCAGAAAACAAAATTTGAGTTTATTCAACTTAATTTCATGATAACATAATTTCTAATAATTAT
>JAOSIP010000016.1:0-13633 GCA_030586815.1 Candidatus Phytoplasma planchoniae | reverse complement strand
CTGTTATTAATTACTCTTTCGAGATAATTAATCAAGCCCACCTTACAGTGTTTACGTGACCTCTAGAGATTATCACTCCAGGCTATACGTTAAATAGCGGAATTATGCGCATCTTTTGCGCCCAAAATCAATTAATAATAATTTATGTTTATTTTTAATGATTAATGTATCTAAATTATTTATAGAATTTTTCATTATTTATTCCTTTAAAATCCTTTTCTTTTTTATATTCAATATAATGAATATTATTATTATAGTAAAAACAATAATGTTATTTTATTTTTTAATTTTTTTATGTAAATTAAGATTAATTTTAAAATTAATTTACGCTTATATATTATAATGATTTAAAGGAAATTAATATTTTATTTTAATTTAATTTAAACTTACGTTTTACTATATATATTATTAAGAATTTATTTTAACTATGTAACTTTACAGAAATTTTTTTGGTATAAAAAAATTTAATTTAATCAAAAAACTCGGAATTATTAATTTTTTTTGATAAAATTTAATATGTATTAATACTTTATTATTAAAATAATATATGTTAAAACATTTTTTTTAATATATGAATCTTTTTATAATTGAATTATAATTATTAGATAAAAAGGTTTTTAATATATTTAAATAAATTTTTATAATCTTATTTTTTATTAAATTATATAAATATAATGGGTTCAAAAAGTTTTTATCTTTATTATATTTGGTTTTTTTAACAAAAGTGATTTGCTAGGTGATGAATAATGAAAAGTGAATATATAAACAATGATTTTGTGAAATATCATTTCGAGATCAATCCTCAAGAGTTTGAATTTTTTTTACAGAAATCTTTTGATAGTGTTAAAAATGATATTAAAATTAAGGGGTTTCGCAAGGGTTTTGTAACTAGGTTATTATGTGAAAAACATTTTGGTGAAAGATTTTTATATCAAAAAGCTATTAAATTTTTAATTGATAATAAAATAAATGAAATTTTAACCAAAGATGAAAAAAAAATTATGGGTCAACCTGAATTAGTTGATTTTGATTTAAAAAAAATAGAACGAGATCATAATTTTAATTTAATAATTAAATTTGCTTTAAAACCAAAAATTGAGTTATGTAATTATAAATCTATTAATGTAAATAAAGATCAAAGTGTTATAATAACTGAAGAAGAAATAGATAAATCTATTCGAAATTGGTTAAATATGGCATTTAAAGAACAAGGCTTTAAAGTAGATAATAAATATTATCAATATTTTTTTGATTTAGAAATAAGAAATAAAAATATTATTTTATTTAATGAAAATGATATTTGTTTGTACGGTTCTGATCAGCAATTTGATAACATTATTAATTATTTATCTCCTCATATAATAGGCATGAAAGAGAAAGAAACTCGCAATTTAAAAATTAAATTTCCTGATACATTTGCAAATTTAAAGTTATCTGGTCATAATTTAAAAATTAAAATTTTTTTAAAAAGAATTAACATTATATCTGATATTGATTTAACTAATGATTTAATTAATCAATTAAATTTATCTGAAAATTTTCCTGATATTAAAAATTTAAGAGATTATTTTAGAACACAATTACAATTTAATAAAAAAGAAGTTTTGAAAAAAAAAGAAATACGAAATATTTTGGAGTATTTATTAAAAAATTCGATTATAAATATACCTCAATATTTATTACAAAACCACATTTCAACAACCGAAAAACAAATATGTGAACAGTTAAAAAATAAAGATCCTCATTTAAAAGAATATTTAAAGCAAAATAACTTGTCAGAAATAGATTTTAAAAAACAAATGTCTGAAGAAACGATTAAAAAGTTAAAAATAGAATTTTTGTTGGAAGAAATCGCTATTAAAGAAAATATTCGGATTTTAGATAATGAAATTCAAGATTTTTATCAAAAATTATTTCGTAGTTCTAATATGCAAAATTTAGAAGATTTCCAAAAAAAATATAATATAGATTATATTAAGACAACTTTATTACAAAATAAAGTTATAGATTTTTTATGGAATAATTTTTTCTGTTAGATAAAAATTATTGACATAATTATTATGTAAATGATTATTTTAAATATTTAAATTATTTTTTTATATTAAGAATAAATATTAACGTAAATTCTTAATTCTTATTATAATATTTTAATTTTATTTTCAAAAGAGAGGCAAGTAATGAATAAAAAAATTAAATTAACTCAAATCGAAGATGAATATATTGATGGTGTTGAGGTTCCTTTCGAATTACCTGCAATTATTGTGCGTGATGTGATACCTATTCCCCACAATGATTTTAGAATAGAAATAGGGCGTGATTTCTCAATAAATGCTTTAAAATATGCGGAAAAAACTAAATTTCCTTATATAGTTATTTTGCCTCAAAAAATATTTGCTTTAGAAGATCCTGAAATAGTAGATATTGCAGAATATGGGGTTTTAGCTCGAATTGTAGCTTCTGTTAAAATTATTAACAGTTCTATTTATAAAGTTAAATTCCGTTTATTAAAAAGAATTAAAACAACTTTTATTTCTAAAAAAGATAATTTCTTTAATGTTAAATATATTCCAGTAGCTACCGAATTAAGCGATGATATAAAAAAAGAAGAAGCTTTGATTAAATTAGTTATGGAGCAAATAACTTCTAATACAAGTCAATTTTTATTTATATCTGAAAATAATTTGCTAGAACAAATTCAAAGTGGTATTGATACTGAAAAAATAGCTGATTTAATTACTTTTGCTTTAAAAATTGATGAAAAAGAAAAATATAAATATTTACAAGAAAAAAATTTAAATAATAGATTGTTTTATATTTTACAAGACATTCATAAAAAGATTGATATTATCGAATTAGAAAATAAAATAAATGAAGAAGTAAAACGTAGTATTGATGAAAATCAAAAAGAATTTTATCTGAGAGAAAAAATACGTGCGATTCAAAATGAATTAGGTGATAGAGCTAAAAAAGAAGAAGAGATAGAAACTTTAAGATCACAAATTAAAAATTCTAAAATGCCAGTTAATATTAAAGAAAAAGCATTACAAGAATTGTCTCGTTATCAATCTATTTCTTCAGCAGTGGCCGATTCGTTTGTTATCCGGAATTATTTAGATTTTTTAATAGCTTTACCTTGGGGCAAAAAAAGTAAAGATATTAATAATTTAGAAAAAATTCTTACGGTTTTAGAAAAAAATCATTATGGTTTGCAAAAAACAAAAGAACGTATTTTAGAGTATGCTGCTGTTAAAATTATGACCAAACATAATGCTCAAACAATATTATGTTTAGTGGGGCCTCCGGGAATAGGTAAAACCACTTTAGCTATTTCTATTGCAGAGGCTTTAGGACGTAAATTTGTTAAACAATCTTTAGGAGGTTTGCAAGAAGAAAGCGAATTTAAAGGCCATAGAAGAACTTATGTCGGAGCCATGCCTGGACGTATTTTAGATGGTATTAAAAATGTAGGAGTTATCAATCCTGTATTTTTATTAGATGAAATAGATAAATTGGTAAATAATTTTCATCATAATCCAGAATCTTCTTTGTTAGAAATTTTGGATCCTAATCAGAATAAAACTTTTGTAGATCTTTATTTATCGGAGCCTTTCGATTTGTCGCAAGTATTATTTATAACTACTGCTAATGATATTAGTAATATTTCTGCTCCTTTAAGGGATAGATTAGAAATTATTGAATTAAACTCTTATACAGAAAAAGATAAATTGAATATCGCAAAGCAACATTTAATTCCAAAACTTTTAAAAGAACATGGTTTAAAATCAACACAATTTTCTATTAGTGATTCTGCTTTAATTAAAATCATTAGAAATTACACTAAAGAAGCTGGAATCAGAAATTTAAGTCAAAAAATAGCAACTTTAATTCGTAAAACAATTAAAAATATTTTAATTAAAAAAATAACTCATGCTAACATTAATGAAGATAATTTAGAAGAATTTTTAGGAAAAATTATCTATTATGATTTATTAACAGAAAAAAAACCTCAAATAGGTGTTGTTAATGGATTAGCTTATACTACTGTAGGCGGAGATGTTTTATCTATCGAAACTACTTGTTATCCTGGAAAAGGCAAGTTAGTTTTAACAGGTCATTTGGGTAAAGTTATTGAAGAGAGCGCTATTACTGCTTTTAGTTTTTTAAAAGCTAATGCTCAAAAATTAGGAATCAATTATGATATTTTTGATAAAAAAGATTTTCATATTAATTTTGTTGAAAGCGCTATACCTAAGGATGGACCTTCCGCTGGTGTAACAATAGCTACATCTTTATTTTCTGTTATGACTAGTCAAAAGGTTAAAGAAAATATAGCTATGACTGGAGAAATTAGATTAACTGGTGATGTAATCGCTATAGGTGGATTAAAAGAAAAAGTTTTAGCCGCGGATAGAATAGGGATAAATGTTGTTTTTATTCCGAAAGCTAATTCAAAGGACATTGAGGATATTCCTGAAGAAATTCGTAATAAATTAAAAATTATAACTATTCAAAATGTTCGAGATATATTCGCAGAAACTTTTATTTCTTCTGTTATCGAGAGATAAATATAATTCCGCTATTTAACGTATAGCATGGAGCGATAATCTCCAGAGGTCACGTAAACACTGTAAGGTGGGTTTGATTAATTATCTCGAAAGAGTAATTAATAACAGTAAAAGCACGCAAGCGCGATGAGACGAAATATCTAGTCAATAAGTTGGCGCCAGACCAGAAGTTAAGGAGAAGGTGAAAATCCCTAAGCGGTTAAGTAGCGTGGTAATCTGTAAAACACCAGGATTAGGAAAGATATATGATGTCAAAAAATTGCATCATTTATATTATCAATATGGTTAAAAAAATAACCCTTTCCTACACTAATTTCATTAAAATATTTTTATTAATATTTTTATGAATGCTCCAGTTGGCAACAATTGTAAACTGCACCTAACACTTCTCGTAGAATTATGTCGTAACTTTGATCTCCCTAAAAGCACCACAAAAAGGTTAAAACTAACAGCTGTTAGGCTCAAGGGAAAAGCGAAAATTAGAGTAATCGTCAGTTTAATTCTAGAATTGGAATATTTTAGAAGAACCTGACCACGGCGAAGGGTAATAACCTTTACATGGCGAAAGAGTTTCAATATCTGTAATCAGATATTAGGTGCCGGATGCTTGGAAACTTGCTTGTCCGGTGCTGTGGGGGCTAATTTCGAATATGAAAGTAAAATTATCAATGCACACACGCTTTCTAAACCGAGTTAATCTATCCTGATTAAAATTATTAAAAAAAGGTGGTATTATGTTTGCATTACCCAATTATATTATCTATATTATATGCGTGATTATTATTATTAGTGTTCTGTTTTCTTCGGAAACGGATGTAACTGATGTATTTGCAGAACAATATGGAACTTTTAAAATTAATAAGAGTATAGATAAATTTAATCGTTTTATTAGTGTTTTGATTTTAATTCTCTTTTTACAATTATTTATGCAACAATCACTATTATGATTATTTAAATAATAATTCCATATATTAATGAGGATTAAAATCATTTTAAATATGCAAAAATTATTCATTTTAGTATATTTATATCTTTTTATTGTAATTTATGTTATAATAAAGCAACGTATTAGATGATTTCAATTTTGTTGATGTAAATAAAATTATTTACTTATTTACTGAAAAAATGAAATTAATAAAACTGTTTACTACTTAATATATTAAAATGATAAAAAAGGAGAAATATAAATTATATGCCAAAAGTTATTACGCGCGAAAATGAACAAATTGAAGATGTATATAAACGTTTTAGAAGAGAAGTTTCTAAATCGGGTATTACCGCTATAGTTCGTCAAAGAGCATTTTTTATCAAACCTAGTGTAGCTAGAAAAATGCGTGCTAAAAAATTTCAATTAAAAAAACGTTAATAAAATAGTTTTTTATTTTTAGATAAATTTTTAGATAAATTATAAATTTTTTCAGTTTTTATTTTTATTTATTAAAATTGCAAAATATAAATGGCGATAATAAATAAAAGTAAATTCTGAATTTATTTTTTGTAATTATACAAATTGAGCAAATTTTAATTTTTGGATAAGATTTGAATTATGGATGTTAAAATAACGAATAATACTAATTTTGAAATTAATAATTTAAGTATTGTTTTAACGCAAATATTTCAAAATTTGGATATAGGTAAAAAAATGAATATTATTTTTGTTAGCGATAAATATATGAAAAAAGTTAATAATTTTTATTTAAAAAAAAATTATACTACTGATGTTTTAGCTTTTAATGATTATACAAATGATATTTCTTTAGGTGATATTTTAATTGCTTTACCAAAAGCTTTTAAACAAGCTATCCAGCATAATATTCGTGATGAACAAGAGATTAGTTTTTTGGCTTTACATGGTTATTTTCATTTAAAAGGTTATGAAGATAAAACAGAAGAATCATTATGCGAAATGATTGATTTACAGCGAAAAATCTTAAAAAAACATAATTTACATTTTGATTATTATTAAAATCAAAAAATTTTATTAGACTTATTTTATTTATAAAAAAGGAGAGATGTTTTGTTTAAATCAGGATTTATTTCTATTATTGGTAATACTAATGTAGGAAAATCTACTCTTATTAATGCTTTAATTAATCAAAAAATATCTATAACTAGTTATAAGTCTCAAACTACACGTGATGCTATTATAGGTATTGATACTTCTTCTTGTTATCAATTTATTTTTATTGATACTCCTGTTTTATACGCAAATAATAAGTATTTATTAAATAAAATGATGTATCAAGTAACTTTAAAAAGTTTAAATGAAGCTGATATTATTTTATTGGTAGTAGATCAGGCATATCAACAAACTTCTCGAGAACAAAAGTTTTTGGATCTTCTTAGAAAATATAATAAAAAAATTATTTTAGTGGTTAATAAAATGGATTTGTATAAAAAGATAGTTATTGATAAAATTATTTTAAGTTATGTTAAAAAATTTAATTTTGATGCCGTTGTCCCTATATCATCTATTAACAACAATAATAATAATATAAATATTTTAAAACAACATATTTTAGAATTTTTACCTGAAGGCGAAATTTATTATCCACCTCATATTAAAACAAATATAAACCAAAATAAGTTTATATCGGAACTTATTAGAGAAAAAATTCTTTATTATTTACATCAAGAAATTCCTCATGCTTCAACTGTTTTGATCGAAAATATTTCTCCGATAAACTCTTCTGCTGTTGTTAATATTTCGGCACTAATTTTAATTGAAAAAAATAATCAAAAAAAGATTTTAATAGGTAATCAAGGGAATATGTTAAAAAAAATAGGTATTGAAGCTCGAAAAGATATTGAACAAATTTTAAATAAAAAAATTTATTTAGATTTATGGGTTAAAGTTGAAAAAAAATGGCGTAATAACATTAATTCTTTAAGAAAAATCGGAATATCAGTTAATTTTAATTATAAAAATAGCAAAGGATAAAGAAATGTTTTCTTTACAAGAGTTAATTAGTTTTGCAAAACAAAATGGTTTTATTTTTCCAGGAAGTGAAATTTATGGAGGTTTAGCCAATACTTTTGATTATGGACTTTTAGGGTGCTTATTAAAACAAAATATTAAAAAAGCTTGGCAAAAAAAATTTTTTCAAGAGAGAGAAGATACATTATTGTTAGATAGTTCTATAATATTAAATCCCAAAGTTTGGGAAGCTTCCGGACATATTAAAAATTTTACTGATCCTTTAGCGGAAAATAAAGATACTAATAAACGTTATCGAGCAGATAAATTAATTAAAAAACATAATCCAAATATTGATGTTAATGGAATGTCTTTGGAAACTATGACTCAATATCTTATTAAGTATCGTTTGTTAAATACTTCTAATTGGTCTACGGTTAAACAATTTAATTTATTATTCCAAAGCCATCAGGGTTCAGTGCCATCTAATAATAATATAATTTTTTTAAGACCAGAAACTTGTCAAGGTATTTTTGTTAATTTTAAAAATATTTTAAATACTTCTAGAAAACGAATACCTTTCGGTATTGGTCAGATCGGTAAATCTTTTCGTAATGAAATTACTCCAGGAAATTTTATTTTTCGAACTTGTGAATTTGAACAAATGGAATTAGAATTTTTTCATCATCCTCAAGAAACTCAAAAATGGTTTGATTTTTGGAAAAAATACACTTATGATTTTTTGCTTGATTTAGGTTTAAAAACGGAAAATTTAAAATTTAAAGATTATAATCAAACAGAATTAAGTCATTATGCTAGCAATACTACTGATATTTTATTTAATTTTCCTTGGGGTTTTGATGAGCTATGGGGGATTTCTGCTCGTAATGATTTCGATTTAAAGCAACATCAAGAGTATTCAGGTATAGATTTAAGATATTCAGATCATCAAAAATGTAATAAATTTTATCCTTTTGTAATAGAGCCTTCTGTAGGAGTCGAAAGATTATTATTATCTGTTATGTTAAATAGTTTACAAAAAGAAACTTTAACAAACCAAACAGAGAGAATATTATTTAAAATACATCCGTTTTTAGCTCCTTATAAAGTGGCAATTTTGCCTTTGATTAAGAATATTCACCGAGAAAAAGCTAAACAAATACAACGTTTTTTATGCAATTATTTTGAAGTTATTTATGATGAAACTCAAAGCATTGGCAAAAGATATAGAAGACAAGATGCTATAGGTACACCTTATTGTTGCACAATAGATAATCATACTTTAGAAAAAAATATTGTATCTATAAGAGATCGAGATTCTTTAAATCAAAAATTTATACCCTTGGCACATCTTAAGGATTATTTAGTAGATAAAATATCTTTTTAATAAATTATTAAATTAATTGATCTAAACTGGATAATATAAAAATAAATATGAACAATATGAGAAGAAAATTATCATTTATTGAGCAAATTAATAAAAAAATACCTATTCATGAATTAGTTAGCCGATATGCTGGAATAACTTTAGAAAAAAAAGGAAAAAACTTTATGAGTTTATGTCCTTTTCATAAAGAAAAAACCCCTTCTTTTTCTGTTTCACCAGAAAAAAATATTGCTGTTTGTATGGCCTGCCATGAAGGAGGTAGTCCAACGGCTTTTTGGGCTAAATTAAAAAAAATAACTTTAGAAACAGCTGCTCACGAATTAAATTATAAATTTAATTTACAAATATTAAGTCAACCAAAAGATTATATAAACAATAAATTGATAAATATTTTAGAACATACCCAAGATTTTTTTAAAACTGCTTTAGAATGCATTTTCAATGATATTGAAAATCATTATGTTTTAGATTATTTATTAAAAAAACGTAAATTAAATTTAAAATTAATTAAAAAATTTAATTTGGGTTATGCACATGCTCATCCTAAAGCTCTTCAAAATCATTTATTAAATAAAGGTTTTAAAATAAAAGATTTATTATCATTGAGTTTAGTTGTTCCATCAAAAGATGATTCTCAACAATATCGTGATTTTTTTTATGATCGAATTATGTTTCCTTTAACTAACGAAAAAAGTCAAGTTATAGGTTTTGTCGGCCGATCTTTAAAAACAGATCATAATAATCCTAAATATTTATTTAATAATGAAACAGTTTTATTTAAAAAAAGTAATTTATTATATAATTTATTTGAAAGTTATGAATTTATTAAACAAAATCAAGATGTTATTTTATGCGAAGGTATTTTTGATGTTATAGCTTTTTATAAGTTTAATATTTATAACACTATTGCTACTTTAGGTACTCAATTAACTCCAAAACACATTGATTTGTTAAAACAAAATGCTCAAAAAATTATAATTGCATTCGATGGTGATGAAGCAGGTATAACAGCTACATATAAAATAGCTGATATGTTAACAAAACAAAAATTACAGGTTTTTATTTGGCATCCACCTAATGGTAAAGATCCAGATGATTTTTTTTCAAATTTAACTGAATCAGAATTATTTAATTATGAAAATTTGTTGCAAAAATCTCAAGATTATGTTTTTTATATGATCGAAAAATATTTACAACAAGATATAGAAATAACAACTTTAAATCGCCATATATTTAATTTAATTAAAAATTATGATGATAAAATTAAATATGATTATTGCAAAAATATTTATAAAAAATATTCTCTTTTTATAAATAATGATATTCAACATAAAAAAATCATGAATCAAAATGATTATACAATTCTGATGCGTCAAAAGCATTTTCAAGAGGTTCAAAAACCAACACAAAATATTATAAGTCTTGTAGAAAAAGAAATTTTAATTGAAATTTTATTAAATTCAGAATATTTAAAATTAATTAAACACGATATTTATGATCATGTAGTTTCTAATATAAATTTTTTAAAATTAATAGATAAAATTGATGTTTATTATCAAAATGATGCAACAGAAAATGAAACAAAAAATGGTATTGATATAGATCGTTTTATGGAAGTTTATCGCGATTTTATATCAGAATTATCAAAAGAATTTGATATTTATGGTTTATTTTTAGAAATTAAAAATAACTATTTATTTAAAAAAAAAATACGTATACGGAAAGCTGCAAGTTTAAATGAATTTTATTGTTATTTAAAAATGCATTTAATAGATCAAATTCGACAAGAATTAAAAATTCTTAAAAATAAATTGCAAAATTTATCAGAACAAATTATAAACACTAATAACAATGAAGATAATGATCTGAAACAATTAATATTAGAAATAGCCCATAAACAAAAAGAGTTATTAAAGTTAAAAAATATAGGAGTTCATGATGAATCTAAAAATGACAATTAAAAAAATCTACAAACAAAAAATTTTGCAATTTGAAAAAAAAGGTGAAACAGTTTTAGTTGATACTTTAAAAAAAGAATTAAAATGGTTTAGTTATAATGTTAAAGACATAAATAATATTTATCAAAAAATTTTTAAATGTTTGTTAACAGCTAGTAAAATAATTAATAAAAAAATATCTAAAAATTTTAAATCAAAAAAAACTCAAAATGAATTAAAAAATTCTGATTATGATATGTTAGATATAGAAGATTTAGAAGATGAAAATATTAATATTAAAACCATTCGTTCCGAAGAAATACAGGAAGATATTAATTTAAAAAAAATTACCAATTCAATTAAAGTTGATGATCCTGTAAGAATGTATTTAAAAGAAATTGGACAAATCCCTTTATTAACTTTAGAAGAAGAAAAAGAAAATGCTAAATTAGTTTATGAAGGAGTAAAAGCTAGACAAAAAATAGAAGATTTTAAAAATAAATTAATTTCTATAACTGACGAGGAATTAGAAAAACTCCAAATATCAATTAATAAAGCTGTTATAGCAAAAAATAAATTAATTGAAGCTAATTATCGATTAGTAGTATCAGTGGCTAAATTATATATAGGCAGGAAAATTAAATTTTTAGATTTAATTCAAGAAGGTAATATGGGATTAATGAGAGCTATAGATAAATTCGATTATACAAAAGGTTTTAAAATTTCTACTTATACAAGTTGGTGGATTAAACAAGCTATTACTAGAGCTGTTGCCGATCAATCTCGTACTATTCGATGTCCGGTTCATGTTTCAGATATTTTAAATAAAATTTCACGTTTAAGAGGTAAATTAACTCAAGATTTAGCTCGAAAGGCAGAAAATCATGAAATAGCTAAAGCTATGAATATAGAAACAAAAAAAATTAATGATTTGCAAATGATTGAAAGAGAAACTATTTCTTTAGAAACATCTATTCGTGACGAAGATGATTCTTCTTTAGGTGATTTTATTAGCGATCCTAACGCTATTTCACCTCATGATTATATGTTACAAGAAACTTTAAAAAAAACTTTAGAAGAATCGCTCGAAGAAGCTTTAACCCCTAGAGAGCAACTTGTTTTGAAAATGAGATATGGAATTTTAGAAGGTGATAATAGAGTACATACCTTAGAAGAAGTTGGAGCTAAATTGGGTGTTACACGCGAACGTATTCGCCAAATAGAAGCTAAAGCTTTAAGGCGTTTAAGATCGCCTTCAAGACAAAATAAATTAAAGATTTTATACAAAAATATAAATAGAAAATAAATATGAAAAGAATTTTATTTATAGCTTCATTAATTAAAAATTATAATACAGTAGCTGATATTGGCACAGATCATGGATTAGTATTAAAAAAAGCGTTAGATTTAGGTTATATTTATAAAGGAATTGCCGCAGATATCAGTTCCAAAGCTTTATCGAATGCTCGTAAGAATTTAAAAAATTATCCTGTTCAATTTTTTGTTAGCGATGGTTTTAAAAATATTTCTTCGGATTTCGATTTAGCGGTTATTTGTGGTTTAGGAGCTTATACAATTATAAATATTTTAAAAACTGCTCCAATTACTAAACCATATTTGTTAGGTTGTCAAAGTAAAATACATTTATTATTCGATTGGTTAAAAAATAATAATTTTTTAATTATAAAACATTACATTTTTTCGGATAAATTTGATTATATTTTTTTTAAAATTCAACCTAAAGATATTAATTTTTAATTATTTTTTTATTGAAATGATAAGATAATTAAGTAGTTAATTATAAAATATTAATAATAATTAATAAATTTACCTTTATAAATTAACTCATAAATTGTATATTTCTAGTATAATATAAGTTGTTTTTTGAAAATGTTTGAGTAGCTCAGTAGGATAGAGCAACGGCCTTCTAAGCCGTCGGTCGGGGGTGGACGAAAAAGATGCCTTTATATTTTTAGTGATTTAACCAATCACCTACTGTATGATAATCAGTAGCAGTATATAGTCGGTTATTATAACGAAAGAAATAATAATTATAGTAGATTATAAAAACAAGGAACGGACGAAATAGTTTAGTCTAGGAAAAATCTTGTAAACTGAATAATGACTCATGGATAACCTCTGAAATGAGACTAAGAGAATAAAATGGAGTGGTATCTCAACTGATAGAAAACTATTATATATCTATTATTTCAGGAAACTGTGAAAATCAATCCGTATTTCATAGTATTATCAATTAAAATCTGAAATCCTACCAAATTATCTATTTATGGAGAAGATATCAGTAATCATAAATTTAGTTTTGGTCATCTCACCTAAAAGTCAATAATGGTAAATATTAAGAGTAACTTTCATCCTCCTAAACCTCAATAATTGAATGAAATTAATTATTAAAACAAGGTATGCACTTTGGGGGGCAAGGAGAAAGCAGAATCATAGTAGTCGTGAGATTTAAGAATCAAGTTGGAACGCTGGATTAAACTGACTCACCAAGGAGCCAAGGAAAGCTTGGTACAAGGCGAAAGAGGAAATTTTTGTGATGGTTTAGTAATTTAATTTTAACTTATCTAATTCTAATGTTTTAGATAAGCTAAAATAATGATTATTTTTATTATTATCCTAATAAATATTAAAGACATAAAGAGTTTTGATCTATCTAGATGGAGAAAACTCAATTTTTAGCTAAACCAAAAATTATCACTTAAATAATCGCCGGATGCTGGGAAACTAGCTTGTCCGGTGGTGTGTGGGGCTTATTATAATAGTTAGAAATAACGAAATGTAGTAATTCTATCACGATTCGAATCCC
>JAOSIP010000015.1:0-13686 GCA_030586815.1 Candidatus Phytoplasma planchoniae | reverse complement strand
TTGGTTGGTCATTCCGGGCATCACCATCCACTCGATTGAAGCCTCACGAGTGCCTCATCGCTGGAACCTTATTGTCTAATCTATATTTGTGTTGAAGATTGCAAAGAGGAGAAAAAAATACGAAGGGTCAATTTAGGGGTTTTGCAGGTTATTTTATTTTTGTGGAAAAACAGGTTCAACCGAGTTTAGACCTTGTTAAGTCTAGTCTAGAAAAAACAAAGAATTTAACAAAACGAGCTCCGACTCGACACTTCTAGTACATTGGTCCAACCAAATCTAGTTCAAATCCAGATCCAGTTTAGATTCATTTTAGTCCATTCTTTTTTTTTGTTTTTAATAGCGTCTCTCTTAACTCCATCAACTATGGCTAGCTCTGTGAAAGATCATGATGATGCTTGTGTCACAGAGGCTTCTAAGGCTATAGTTGTCTCATTTGTTATCTATAGTTTCCCCACCAGCCCAACTGGAAAACTAAACAGAAGATATGACGTGTCTTGGATTACTTCTGTTGAACTTTGGTTCATGGGATAGGGATACGAAGTGCATTTAACCAAATAAGCATTGAACCCTATATATATAGTTATTAAATGTTCTATCATCTCACTATGGTACTGCCTTCACTTTCCATGCTACGAGACTTCAAAGATTATTCATAGTTTTTTAGATCATCCTAACTTGCTAGAACTTCAAAAAATGATTATGAGTCTATAAATTATCGTCTTCAAAATGGGAATCATGTCAATTAAGTAAACATGTCTGTAATGGTTTTCCAACCCTTTTCATCTCTTAAGTCAAGTCATTATTTCTTTAGCATAGTTAGATGTGCAAAGTCCTAGTCATGTTAGTTTACTCTAGGTTTCTAGTATTTTATTACATTTGTTAATGACCATTCCCATTGTATTTTTTTTTATTTCTAATGAAAACTCATTTTGAGTTATTTTCTATTTTTAAAAACTTTTTTTTTAATAAGATCAACACACAAATTTGGTGTTCCGATATGCATTTGATAAAATGATAATGCACAAGAATGTCTTTCCAATCATTTATGAAAAATAATAAATCCTTAATCAAACCTCTTATCTTGGCACCCTTTAACAAAATGGGGCGGTGGAATCAAAAATAGTGACTTGGTGATATTGCTTGCACTTTGCTTTTTAAAACTCATGTTCCATTGGATTTTTGGGCTAATGTGGTTCTCACAACATGTTACTTAATCAAAAACATGCCTTCTTTTATTCTCAAGAATCAAATCCCACATTCAATTTTGTTTTCTTAGAGGATATTTGGGTAATTGACTAAAAGTTAAAAGTTAACTTTTACTTTTGAAGTGAAAAAAATAATTACTTATTTGGTAAAACTATCAGTTATCTGTTTGGTAAAATCTAATTAAAAGTAGGTTTGATAATTAAAATGACCAAAATCCCTCCACTTATAACAAAACCTCAAATAGTGTCTTCTTCTCCCTGTCCAGTGAGCCCCCCATCTCCCCTCGTTGGCTTGTCACCCCCTGTCACGCCTCGTCGGTGTCGCTGGTTGTGGGTTGCACAAATCTAGTGCTAGAATCTGTTATCTTCCTTTTCTAGTTGCCAGATCATAAGTGAATGAAAAGGTAATTTGATTTCTCATCCTTTGTCTTCGTATTACTGCCAAATCTTTTCCTTTGTGGGTGTGTGCCTATGTGTGTGTGTGTGTATTTGTGATTTGATTCGATTGTGGTTGTTTCTTCTAATCTACTTGCTTTATTTTGCTATTAATAATGTTTGGAGCTTTTTTGTTCTTTGGATTTTGATCGTTTTTGTGTAACTTGTGGATTGTGGAGAAGATGATTGCTAGAATGCTTTATATCATTTTACCATTTTTGTGTAACTTGACGGCAATGAGGGTTGCACAAATTTGGAGTCACATAAATCTGGGGCAAGTGAGAGAAATGAGAGGTGGGTCGATGGGTGTCGTCGCACCGTTACGCCATTGGCCCTCGTCACCGTCACTAGTTGTGGGTCTCACTAGTGCTAGAGATGGAAGAGTGGTGTCGGTTAGAGAGGAAGAAGAAAAATAATTTTAGAATTTTTGATTTATGTCAAAAGAATAATAAGAAGAATTGTGTGGGGTAAAATGGTAAAATGAGATTATTAAGTGAGGGTATAATAGTAAATGAAGTAGGTTGAACTAAAAGTAAAAATCAAAAGTAGGGGGTGGCTTACTTTTAAAATTTTAACTTTTGGTCAACTTTTAATCACTTTACACAAATAGATAACTAACTAAAAGTTAAAAGTCGCCTACCCAAACACCCACTTAGTAGTCTTTCTATTATCTTCCAATGCGTGTCGTTAGTTTCACTTACTTTGTTCATTATTTGACTCCAAGGAAAGATAAATAACTACTTAATCTCTTATTCGTATCTTTTTAAGCTATTTTTGATCACAGAAAGGTTACTATTGCTATATTCCTACTATGTCACCTCAATAGATATTACCTTATTTGAAACTCATCTTTTTCTTTCCTTTAGCTATAGTCGACATTATATCTATCTTCGGATCCCTTCCTCTTCTGGTGTTAATACTCTACCACTTGTAGCTCACTTCATCTTCTTACTTATTATCATTGTCATCTATTAAATATCAATATTCTTATTGTTCCTCCAAATGTAGAGCCATCTCTTTATATTGCCTTGGATCTAGAGCCTCTCTTATTCACCACATTCTTGAGCATCTTCACCTATCTTGGCCTCACCTTCAGTTTATAGTCATCCTCTTACTCTCCACAAAGGTACTAGATCCACTCTAATCCTTATTTATTCTTTTATGAATTATTGTTGTTTTTTATTTGCCCTATTACTTGAAAGGATAGTTGTGGGATGTCATTGGGATTGCACAAATAAAGCTAGCCTTGATGCTAAAATTGACCATCTTAAAGCCTACCTACTTGCTAAAGGATACACATTCAAATTTTCGTCTTAATTATGGGCATGCTTTTTCTCTAGTGGCTAAGATTACCTCTATTCACCCCTTTTTTTTATCAATGATTACTATTCACCATTGACCAGCTAAACATCAATAATGCTTTCATTTATGGTAATTTACTAGCAGAAGTGTAGATGAAGTAATAAATGATTTATTTATGGAAAATAGCAGTATTCAAAAGCTTGGTTTCCATTGTTTTCAACCATTGTTCAAGAGTCTGGCATGATTTATAATCAAGTGATTTACTAAGTTCTTTATCCTCACTTATCTCATGATTAGTGTATCTATCCAGACATTTATGTGGATAATATACCTATAATTGGTGATTATCAGGAAAGCATCACTTAGTTGAAGTAGTATCTCTTTAAACATTTTTAAACAAGATATCAAGGCAAGCTTAAGTACTTCCAAGGTATTAAGGTAGCTTAGTCTAATACCAATGTTGCTATATTATAAAGGAAGTAAATCTTGGATATTTTGGAGGAGACGTGTATGTTAGATATGTTATGGTCACTTGGGGATCCACAACCTCAACCTTATCCTTAGAGTTTGGATATTTGTTGGTGAGCAACTTTTGAACAAAAAATAGTAACGAATGGAGTGGTTTACTATTAAGTAAAACAAATAACCTAAACAATATTTGGTTGCCGCTTTATTCCATAATCTCTTGCCTTTAAATAGGCTTACAAGCTAACTAAAAATAAGAATGAGAAATTCAGCACCAACACAATAATCCATGTCTAAAAGCATAGTTGACCAAAATTTAAGGGAATAAAATAACAATTAAATAATCACTCAACGATCATGTCTTGAGAGAGAAGTCCCTCATGTCCATGTTTTTCCTTCCCATACACCTACATGAGCCCATGCAACCAGCAACCACCACCTGATAGGACTTAACAATGCCACTTGCATTAAGAAAGCTTTGTCCTCAAGGTAGTGGAAATATTGGGTTCTTGTGGCTGAGGCCTAATGAGAAACCCAAGCGTCAAATGTTGGATAGTTTGGCTACTTTTGTAACCATTTCCATTAATATGCCATCACTATTGTCAACTGTGGTGTCATCTTCTTGCACTAACTCAATGAATAAGAGCTTTTTATAATCATGCCTTATTGTGAGTGATTTATTATGGTAAAAATAAAGGTCTTAGTGGTGCCTCTCTTGTAACTTAGCTTGGATGAATCGCCTAATAGTTGTGGATGGCGCTATCGTTGAGTTCAAGTTGTTAATCAAATGTACCCAAGGGATTTGGGTGATTCAGTCATCTTAGTTGAGCTTCTCCACTAGATCAAAACCAGTTCTCCAACCTATACCTAAGGGTCCTACTAGACTTGTTGTCGATAACCTAGGCCAACCCAATTGCTTTGTTCAGGTTTGGGGTTCGATGGGCTTGAACAAACTTTGTTTCAACCCACTAAAAAATGTTCCTACCTTTTGAGCATTTGTGAGTGACCCAACTTTGGCAAGGAGATAATCGAATTACACCTGGTATTCTTGGAAAGTACTCGTATGTTCTAGCTTACAAAAATTAGTAAAAGTATTTTTAAAGTGGAAAGTTCCGTATGTCTAGAGTAGGCCATCCTTTGATCTTCCACAATAGGTTTAGTAGACTATCAAAATTGCTAAAACCATAGGTAAACATCCCCCTCTATGTGATAAGTTGCCAATTGTATTTGATCTTTAGGTATAGTGGCCTAAAAATTAAAAAAAGAACTACTCAGCATGGCTGATCTAAGTAGTTGGATCTTTTGAGTTTTTGTATTTTGGAAAGTCCAACTTTGCCACCTTGGAGGCTACACTCTCACTCGTCACTTCCCCTTTTGTACTCCTTTGAACAAGCTTGGGCTTATTGGTCAAAGCATTGTCTTTAATAAGGGAGATTTTTGCCACTTATTTCATGAGTTATTCTAGCCCGATGCTCAAGCGTGTGATCCACTACTGCAATCAAAGGAAGTTAAAAGTACACTGGTTGTTGGCCATGATATCAAACTATTATGGTCACTTGAGGATCCACACCTTGACCTTATTCCTAGAGCTTGGCTATACACTTACAAGCAAATTTGGAAAAAGAAGAGCAATAAATGGAGTTGTTTTTTGTTAAATAATACAAATAAGTTGAAGAATAATTAGTCACACATTTATTCCATAATCTCCTACCTTTAAATTGGTGGGCAAGCTAAATAAGAATGAGAAAATTAAGCAACAATACAACAACCCACATTTGGAAGCAAAGTTGATTGAAACTTAATGGAATTAAATAATAATTAAATAATCACTCAGTGACCACTTCTTTAGAGAAAAACCTCGCACGTCCATGGTTTTCTTCCTATGCACCCATGTGAACCCATGTACTTAGCAACCTGCCATGTCGTAGGACTACAATAAGATGTTAGACCAATTGATACTTCAATGGATATTTTGCTAGTGTAGGGTGAGCTTACTAGATCCTAATAGATATTAAAGATTGATTGGCAAACATGACTACCTCACTTTGATATGACCTAATATTTCTTTTATCATGACTGTAGTTAGACAATTATTAGATTCCCCACGCGACAATTACTAGAATATTGTGTTCAAATCCTTAAATATACAAAGAAAGCTCTTGAAAAAAAGGATTGTTATATAAAGATAAAGACCACACTAAGCTGATTAGATATATTAATGCAAATTTGACAGTTCACCATTTGATAGAAGATCAATATTTGGCTATTATGTTTTCATTGAAGGTAACCTATTATCTTGGAAAAGTAAGAAGCAAAGTCTAATCACTAAATCTTGGTTAGAAGTTGAATATCAAGCTATGGCTATGACAACATGTAATTGATTTGGTTGAAACAATGGCTTTAAGAACTGAAGGTTGGTAGATTAAATTATATAAAGCTCATTTGTGAGAATCAAGTAGCTTTTCACATCTCCTCCAATCCTATTTTTCATGAGAGGGTAAAGCATATTGAGGTCAATTGGCATTTTCTCCTAGAAAAACTAGCTACTGGAGATGTTGTTATGATTTTGTTAGTTCAAACAATCAATTAGTAGATATATTCACTAAATCTCTAAGAGGTCCTAACATTAGTTATTTGTAACAAACTTGTTGTATATGACTTGTATGCTTTAACTTGAGTAAAAGTGTTAAAATATTAATAAGCTTATATTTATACTATAATGTTATGGCCTTAAATATGGATATTTGGTTCAAATTTTGATTTATTTAATTTGAAAAAAAGTTTTAATTAATTAATTTCATGTTGTTGGGCAAAAAGGCAATTTTGGATATTTTCTAAGGAAAAAATTAAAAAAATTAATTGATAATAAGGTCCAAATTGTAAAAAGGACAAGTTGAGGGACCAATGACGTGATATTGAGGTAGTTTTATGGAAACATTTAATTAAAGTTATCTAAAAAATGTTTTAATTAATTAATTTCATGTTGCTGAGCAATAAGGTAATTTTAGATGATTCTAGGGAAAAATTAAAAAAAATTAATTGATAATAGGGACCAAATTGTAAAGAGCACAAGTTTAGGGACCAATGACATATATTAAGGTAGTTTTATGGGAAAAAAATTTAATTAAAGCTATCTAAAGATTTGTCGTGACTTGTAGGTAACCTTGATTGACAAGGCAAAAACTCTCTACAAGAGAGTATAAAAGGTAAAGATAAATGAGGAACTAGAGAGAGAGTATAGGAGGATATGGAAGGCAGAGGCCATCTTTGGAGGCCTCCACCAAGATTTCTCCTATAACTAGAAACTTGTCCCTAGTTGCTGTTACTTCCCTCATTTGTTGCAACTCAACAACCTTCTTTTTTCCTTTTAGCCACTTCTTATCTTTGCAACTCAATCCGTATAATTCCCTAGAACCTCTAACCCTCACTATAGTCCCTGTTACACAATCAAACATGACTTTATCTTTATCTTCATCCTTCCTCAACTACCCAGTTGTGACGCCACCATCCACGCAATTGTGAGACACTACTTTTACAATCACAACCAAATCCTTCACAACCAATAGCCAGCCGAACTTCTTTATTGACCATGCCACCCATATGGCTTCCATCACATACAGAAACACACACATGACAACTAGTGAGGAGCCAAGTTTCTCTTCTTATTACTATAATTTTTCCTTTATCTATTTTAAATAAATTAATTTGTACAGTTAAGGTTCTTATTTTTTTAATCATGAACTAATTTTCTTTTCAATTAAGGCCATGCTCTAGCCAAAACTATGTTGGTGATTTTTTTTTTATGATTTTATGTCATATCGGATGAATTGAATTTAGTTCATTCTATGGTATTGGGTTTAATGCTTGTGAATAACTGACCACCATTTACATGATTTGACAACTAACCTAGGGATGCCAAAAGGGCATGGTTCAAGTTATAGCATCATCTATACCATGCATCTCATTTGTAAAACTTACTAGAGATAGAATTAGTTTCTTTGTGCGGTTTTTAGGGTTAACCTAGAAATTTCATAAAACTTAATGCGATTTTAATTTTTCTAACTTACATAGAGATATAGTAAGTAGCAATTAAAAATAGACTTGTTACAACCAAGAGATCGGATAACAAATACATTAGAAAAGTTTATCATGACAAATTTAATTTGCTAAAACCTGATTTGCATTAAACATTTAACCTTTTCAATGTATAGTTAGGTCATGCATGTTTCTTAGTTGCTTTAAGATAGTAATTTTTAGTTGTTTAATTTGCTATTTGAATTTAATTAGTTTTTGGAATTTTAATTTTTATTTAATTTTTTTTAAAATATTCAATTGGTTTAACTTAAATAGGCAATTCTACAGCATTATTTATTAAATAATTTAGTCTCTATTGATCAATACTTAGACTCATGTCTGTTATGTTACTTGATACAATTTAGTATACTTGTTAGGATTGTTTCTCGATCAAGTTTTTGGTACCGTTGTTAGGGACTAGATTTTATTTAATATTAAATTGTTATTGCCTATTTTTAGATTTAATTAATTCTTTTAAAATTTTCATTTTTATTATTTTTGTTTTGCAAATGCTCTTGATTGATGCATGTCTAGTGAATTATTTCCATTTGGTCATGAGATATATCATATGTTGTGACAAGCACAAAGAAAGAATCACCAACAAATAGACATGGGTGATGAGAGAATAAAGCATAACAAATGTTCGTTACATGAGTATACTCTACCTTCACTAAGTGGGATGATGATGAGCATTACTAGATCAGTCATTCAAGCCAACAACTTTGAGATCAAGCCATCTATAATGGAGTCCTTCTATGTAGCTTGGGAAAGATACAAGAAAGCACTTTGAAAATATGCCCATCATGCTTTCCCGACTTGGATGTAAGTATAGATATCTATAATGGTCTAAATACCACCACTCAGACCATGAGTGATGCAGCAAGAGGAGGCACTATTATGAGTAAAACACCAAAAGTAGCTTTAGATTTATTGGAGGAGATTGTTACTAATAACTACTAGTGGCCTATTGAGAGGTTACAACCAAATAAGATCATGAGCATGAATGAGATTGATTTATTTATACTTCTAATAGCTTAGATCCATGCACTAAACCATAAAATAGATGCAATGAGTATTACAATAGTCTTTCTACAACCTTCATGTGATTTATATAAAGGGACACATCATAGTACTGAATGCCAAATTGGTAATCATTTTTTTCAAAATAATATTTCTAACAGTGTTAATTTTATAAGTAATTCAAGTAACCTTAGTTCAATCCTTATATACATACATATAATCTGGGATCGTGACATCACCCAACCTTTTTATGGAATGACAATAAGATACAATGAGACCACCTTTGGAATTCAATCAACCTCCACCTCAAGGGAAGAAATCCAACTTGGAGGAGATGATATCCAAGTTTATAACTAGTTTTGAGAAGAGGATAAAAAACCAAAGTGCATACATTCAAAGATTAAAGATGCTAGTCAACCAAGTAGTTAACTTAATTTATCTAGACAACTAGGAGCTTCGCTGAATGACACTAAGAAAAATCTTAGGGAGGTGAATGTCATGACTCTCCACAATGACAAGCAACTTAAGGAGCTAAAAGAGAACAAGACAATTGAGGCATCACCACGATTAGAGGCAATCACTTTATTATTGAATTAGCCAAGGCCAAGAGTTCATCTAGAGGTAAAAAAATGGTGAGAAAGATGATTCTCATTCCAATCCTGATTTGTATCCACTTCCTTTTTCTCAAAAATTTAAGCAAAGCAATTGGACACAATTTTTAAAATTTCTTTAAAATTTTAAGAAATTGCATATTAACATCCTTTTGTAAATGTTTTAGCTTAAATGCCAAGTTGTGCTAAATTTTTAAAAGAAATTTTGGCTAACAAAAGGAAGTTGGAGGACTATGAGATAGTCAATCAAACTAAAGAGTGCTTGACAATCCTACAAAATGAGTTGCCACCAAAGCTTAAAGATCTAGGGAGTTTTTTTTTTCCTTTTGTAATTGGCAACTCTTAGTTTGGAAGAGTATTGTGCAATTTAGATGCTAGCATAGCTTTAACACCATATTTAGTGTTTAAAAAGCCAAACCTAGGGGAAGTGAAACCTACCACTATACCTCTTTAGCTTGCTAATAGATCTTTTAAATATCCAAGAGATATAGTGTCAGATGTGTTGGTTTAGGTTGACAGATTCATTTTTCCTACTAATTTTGTTGTGTTAGACATAAATGAGGAAGATCATGAGATCCCCCTTATGTTAGATTATCTATTTTTAGCGACAATAATAGTCTTGATAGATGTCCAAAAAGGAGAGCTTATTTTGAGAGTGAATAATGAGATAAATACTTTTAATATGTTTAAGGCAATAAAGCAAGAATATGAACAACCAACTTTGAAAATCTGCAAACTACTTGGAAGCATCCTCTTTTTTTAGAAAATCAAGGCTAAAGCTAGGGAACTTAGGAGAGGAGAAGTGAGAAAAAAGGATAATATAAAAAAGAATAAAAAAAAAATTTAAAAAAAGAGAAAAAGTGGAGGTGACTTTGGTCTTGGAAAAGGTTTTGTTGTTGAAGACACACACTAATGATGGCTTTAACCCACTGAAGACCACCATTACATTGAAGGATCTAGAATGAACTTTACAAGAAAGTCAAGCTAAAGACTATAAATTAGAACTATCATTTTATTAATGTTTACTTTGTTTATTTTTCATCTTTGCAATTTTATATTTTAGTCTGTTTCTTATTGTGCTAATTCAAGTTGCATGCCAATTTGGATGTAGAGAGCTCATGGCTATAGGGAGTACAAAAGTGAAAAAAACTTTCTTAGTCTTGTCACCTTGGAGTTCTCACCAAAAATCAAGGAAGTTTCTTTACCTTGACGTATTTTATTTTCTTTATCATTGAAGACAATGTTAATTTTCAGTTTGGGGGTGGGAAATCATTTTGATTTGTGTGCTTAACTAATTTGAAAATTTTACTCAATTTTTTTTTTAAAATCATGCATGTGGAGTGATGATTTTTATTCTTTTGTTTAGCATGATACACCATGTCAATGATCAAATTGATTGGGAGTGAATTTGATTGTTTGAGATTATGATGAATGTATCTTAAGAAAATGAATAATTTATGTGTTAATTTTTAACTTTATCATGATAGATGAACTCTCGAGCATAACAAAACCTTAATCATATGACTTGTATGTGTGGTTAGTAAAGGACTTTGCAAACTTCATATCATTATATGGTCATGATTGACACTCTAGAATTTGTTTGATTACACTTAAAACAAAATGCTAGGTAGCTTTTTGGGTTAAGAGTAATTTCATGTTACAATTTGAAATCTCTACTTCACTAGACTTTAGCTACTTAGTAAATGGGGATTGGCATGAACCCATGTCAACTTTCAAATCAAACATTTGTTGAAATTATGAGTATTCAAAAATACTTTAAGTTATTTCTTATTGAGTAACTGGGTACAATCATTGCCAATATTGGGATTTGTGTCAAAAGACAAGTAATGATTTAATGAATTTGATCACAACTATGATATTAAAAGAAATAAGTTTAGGGGGTTATGAAATTAAAAAAAAAATATTAGTTTTAGTCAATTTGGTTATCTAACTTAATGGAGAGATTGTAAGAAGAACAAGCCTATAGAGTGTCTAAAATTCAAAAACTAAAAATTAGTTTTTTGGGTGAATGTTAGGAACTTGAGATTGCTTCATCACACAAACACTTTGGATTTCATGATTGGATTTGAATTAGAATTTGAATTATGAATTCTTGGTTGTGTTTTGAATCATATGTTGGGTTTTGTTCACTGGCAATCCTTGAGGTAGTATGTGGAAATCATGCTGAGTTGAGAGTGTGTATACATTTGAGTTTATGTATATAGCTTTTAGTTTCTTTGCTCAAGGACGACCAAAGCTTAGATTGAGGATAGTTGATAAGCTCATATTTATATCCTTACATATAAATTTTTGGTTCAATTTTTTATTTATTTAATTTGCATAGCCGGATTTGACTTTAGCTTCATCTTCATCTCTCTTCAACTAGCCAACTATGACACCACGATCAACCTAGTAGTGAGACAATCAGTTTCACAACAGCAACCAAATGTTTGGCAACAAACCACCATAGTCAACAACTAGCCAAACTTTTGTTGTTGACTAGCTTAGCTCATGGCTTCCATCACATGTAGCAACCCTCACACGGCAACTATTAGGGAGCCAAGTTTCTACTCTTATTATTATTTTTTCCTTTATTTATTTTGGATAAATTAATTTGTAGGGTTAAGTTTATTATTACTTTAATGATAAACTAATTTTCTTTTTAACTAAGGCCATGCTTTGGCCAAAACTATGTTGGTGACTTTTTTAATGATTTTATGTCATATGGCATGAATGGAATTTAGTTCATTATATGGTATTAGGTTTAATGCTTGTAAATAAATGACTCCCATTTACAAAATTTGACAACTCACCTTGGGATGCCGAAATGACATGGGTTAGCTCATATTATTGTCTGTACCATGCATCACATTCATAAAATTGGCTAGAGATAGATTCGGTTTCTTTGTGCAGCTTTTAGGGTTAACCTAAGAATTTCATAAACTTAATGAGTTTTCAATTTTTTTTTGACTTGAATAGAGATATAGTAAGTAGTAATTGAAAACATATTTGTTATATCCGAGGGAATGGGTAACAAATACATTAAAAAATTTTATTATGACATATTCAATTTGCTAAAACCTGGTTTACATAAAATTTGAGAAATTTTCATTGCAGAACTAGGTCATGCATGGGTCTTAGTTGCCTTAAGCCAGTAATTTTTATTGTTTAAATTGTTGTTTGAATTTAAATAGTTGTTATAATTTATTTTTTTTGTTTAATTAATTTTTTAAACATTCAATTAGTTTAACTTAAAATAAGAAATTTTATAAATTTAATAACTAAATAATTTATTATCAATACTTGGACTCATGTCTATTATATCACTTGATATGATTTAGTATATTGCTAGGATTTTTGCTTGGTCAAATATTATCGTAAATAAAAGATAATCAAGATTTAAACTATTTTTGATGGTAGGATAACTGTTTTGCAACCTCTATATATATCATGGTTAACAATGAAAGGATTGTCGGTTTATCTCTATTCTGTTCCTTTGTTCAGAGAAAAGGATGAAGTATTTCTTCCCAAATTTTAGGAATGCTGCTTCCAAGAAATGTACGATGCTTCTCTATTAAAATTAGAAAGGGCATGCTTTGCAAAATCAAGCTCCTCAAAAAATAGAAAACTGTTTTTCTAGGTTGTTTATGTACAGATTTCACTTGCACAATCGGCTTTAGAAATGGAGACAGCAAGGACAGCACAAAAGAGGTATATGGCATTTGATTAGACATTGATATTAAGAAGTCAAATGTTATATTTTAATGTTTCTAACGTTGAGTGATGATCAGATTCTTGGACAAGAATGTATCGGAAACCTAATCTCAGATGTTGCTTGTAGGGACCTGCAACCAATAAGTCAGAAAATGGATTTCTTCCTCTGTTGTATGATACTACCACCAATTGAGAAATTTTATGTTGGTCTAAATAATCATATTTCTCTTTGCAGCCTGCCTGCTTGCCTTCTAAAGTTAATTTAAGTATTGGATGGTGGGAGTATGCATGAGATTTGGTCCCAACTTGGAAGAAAAATATTGAAGAATTTTAATTAATTTCACACACTCTCATAAGTATGTTGGAAATTTCCCTTTTATCTAGTTTGGATGTTTGAATTTGTGGGGCACTTTTTGATTATTCACTCTACCCACATTTTACTTGTCTTTGTAAGTACTACATTGTGGAACTTATTTTTATTTAATTTGCTCAGTGAAGATGAATTGGAGAGGAGGTTATGCCGAAAACCTGAAAGTTTATATTTTTGAAGAATTCAAACAATAGGCGGACAAAGTGTAGTTGCACAACCTTTCTTCTCAATTAGCTTTGAAATATACAAAAAAAAAAAAAAACACTTCTTTTTCCTTTCATAAATCAGCAAAACACTTTGCTTCCATATTTAGATCTGTACATCTCCGACATAATATATCTTGTGCTGTAAGCAAAATCGTTGTTCTTTGAAATACAACATACAATATACTTTCCTGAGATCTTCTGGATATCAAAGTAGCCTTTAATTCAATTTTGACAAGGTAATCAATACCTTTAAATCTTTGTTTGACACGTTTGATAGCGTCATG
>JAOSIP010000014.1:0-13743 GCA_030586815.1 Candidatus Phytoplasma planchoniae | reverse complement strand
AATTAGATCATTTTCTAGTCATTCAGTGTTCCCTGAACTGTATTCTATTCCTCCCCCTTATACACACCCATATACAAACACACAAGGCCCCTCCCTCTCCCCCCGACCCCCCACCCTCTTGGTGTGCAGGTGGTTTTTGTAAACAGGTCTTAGCAAAGCATGTGGTGTTGCACTACTTCTATGCTTTCATATACAGTCATATTTTACATATAAATTTATGGGTTTTATTTTTGTTTTTGTAGAAGTTGGAGAAGCAGATTCCATCAACATTGCAACATTTCCCATAACCACAGGTTTCTGGACCCGGATGGGTTTTCAGCAGTTTTAACTAGGTTTAAACAAGATAGCACAGTTTACAAAGACAGCCAATGATTAACCCAATCCCAAAGACATGTTTAACTGTATCATATAGAAAATGCCTTAAACCATTTATAGTCCAACAATGGTTGACTGGCAAAATTCACTTTACCTTCGGATTTTTGACAGTCTCATCCACACTTAAGATAAGGCAAGCAGCTTCTGTAGCAGCATTTATAGCGTTAATCTGCATGGAAGTTTTGAAAGTCATAATTCTCAAGCATGTTAAAGTTGAGACGTCAACTAATAAGAAGAGGAGCAAAAATAAAAGGCCACCTTGACTACTGATGGCTCCCACACAAAGTTGGCAAAGGAATCAGTAATTCCACCAGTGTTGATATCCACCCCATAGAGTGCACCCTCACCTGTTCAAACTTTCCCAACATTAATAACAATCCATAGTAGAAATGAAATCAGTACTAGATCTAGCATGACATATATAGATAGTATTGAACCAGATGGTAATGCATGTTTTTGTCTGAGCTTGTTCAGCACATCAGTTGCATCGAAGCCTGCATTGTCACAAAGTTGTCTTGGGATCACCTTCAAAACAGCATCATAGTTAGTTCAACCTCATCACAGAAAGATGCTCAAATAAGTTATCTGAAAATACATCCCCAAGATCCATAAACATAATTTTTCCCAACCAAGCCCACATGATAAGTACAACAGTTGCAAACAGCAAAACAATGGCCAAAATAAAAGGAAAAGAAAAACAACAGTAGCACCAATAATATTAATATTATAAATATAGCCACAATCATAAATCCACAACTCCAATGGCACAACCATGGACAATTAAAAAAAAAAAAACTCCTACCAAAAATAGGTTTTATCATCAACAAGAACAGAATAAAGCAACGGGGATGTAATCCAAAAGCAATGAACAAATACAGTACAACGCTATAACCTTTCATTGTTATGTTCATTTTCATCATGTTTTGCATTTGACAACTTCTTTCTCTAATACAAAAATTAAAGGTACATAATGTGTATCAACCAAGTACAGTTTATGCAATAAGCATCATATGCACCAGGTATGCTTGGCCATGAAATTAGGCAGCTAACAAGTAGTGCAGCCACATTTTGTCGTTACATTTTAAGGCAAGTTCAAACATGTATAACTCATCCAAAACTTATAACAAAACATGGGCTAATCCATAGTAGTTAAGCTAAAGATAGATCAAGACAACAAACTAACTTAAGTAGGTGCAATACACGAGTGGGGTTCACACCTTAATAAAATAAAGTGCATTGCAGAGAAATTCTATCACCACCCCACCCATTATCTCTAATCTTCTTACATGTCATGAGAATGCATATAAGTAGCCAAATATACCCCAAAATTCAAGTTTGATATATTCAAAACTTACTTGATTATCTTAAACCAAAGTCTTTTCAGAAAGTCAACTTTTCTATCACTGCTTAAAACTATAAAGCAAACAAATATTGACACCAAGGGAATGGCCTAGAGCTTCTAACTCAAAAATCCAGTGACCAAGTAGAACTTAACCAATGTCAAAAACCTAGTAACTGGCTGTTGTCAAAGGAAGCAAAGACAAAGATCACATTCTCAAACTCAAAAAACCCAGTCAAAGAACAAAATCATAGTTGAACACAAAGAAATATGACTTGACCGAAGTTACCTCCTTTGGTTGTCAAGTAGTTGGTGTAGACAAAGTTGAAGACCTAAAGCTTACTCATAGCAACCAAGTCTTTCAAGTCAAACCTGTAACTTAAAGCAATCCCTCTAGTCAAACTTGCACAGTTAATCTAGGTCTAATCTAGGGTTTAGTCAAAAGTTATAAGTCCCATTCATCCTACACCGTACTTAAAAACATGGAAAAAGAAGCCCTAGATCAAACCATTTTCTTAAGGAGCGCCATAATAAACCCAAGCCTCGTGCAATCAAAGTGTGCGCCTTTAGCAAATCACCTCACCCTTTACCCAGCACCTTTTGCGCCTTAACAACTATAGGCCCAGCTAGCAATTGTAGAGTCAAAAACAAGCAAAGACCAATCAATGTTGTCAAAGCCCTTGTTTGGCAAACCTAAGTGTGAATCAGGCAAGATACAACCACTCAAAAACCTAAAAGGTCATTTCCATTTGATGCTCAATTTTAATAGTTGCAAGGTCAGAGCCTAATAAATATTACATAAAATAGTCAACATTTTAAGATTTCTTAAAACTAAAAGAGGGAAAAATTGTTACTTTTCTAAAAACACAAAAAAAAAAACCTACTTTTTTAAGAAGGGAGCATTCACTGTCAAAAGTTTGTTTAATCTACACTACAAACCCTTATTTTCATTATATATTTGCACCTTTTTCTGTCAAAAAAAAAAAGAACACTCTCCCATCTATTGCTCTCTTCCTCACCTTCCCCGAAGAAGAAAAAGCAAATGAATGAATTTCACCTAGGTGTCTTTTCAAGGTCTTTCTCCTCAATTTCCTTAGATTTATTTGTTGCTTGCTTTTGGGAAAAGTTAAGACCATCAAAAAATATTTGTGGGGGGAGGGTGGAAGGAAACGCTCACACCCTTAGGGCACGTTTGATAGGAAGGATAGGACTTGATGGTATCAAACTATTACTGATGGCATTGGGAGGGATTGAACATATTGGGGAATCAATTTACGGGTACCATAGGATAGAATAAGGAGGCATCAGATATGATAGGATTTTTTGCTTTATGTAATGTGTTTGGTTGGATACAGGATTAGCACTATCCTCAATGCATCATCATCCATCCATTACATAGCTCAAACCATTGAGCCATCTCACTAGTTATATAGTACCCAGATTTTTCCATGGTGTACAGCCCCACATTGTGGCCAACTTCCAACTAGATCATACCTGCATTCTCAACTATGTTTCCAAACCCTTCTTCCCTCTCAAAAATTTTTGAGTCTACAAAGACTTGATCTTTATAAAATAATATGACAAATACCAATGATCTCTCCAACACTTGCAGATGATGCCACAGCACCTTATTATTAAAGGAAAAGGTTCGTTAGGCACAATTAGAGTATAAGGTTTTTATATTTATTTTTAATTATGTTGATTATCAGTGTATTCTTCCCTTGGGGGTATTTTAGAAATTTGTTCTTGGACTAATCTCTACATTATTGAGAGATTAGGATTAATGAATTGGACAATTCTTTCTCCCAACATGGTATCAAAGCAGGAATTTAACCTCTTATTGGATCACAACTTCACTTACCAAAGTCAATGTGATCTTTGTCGATGTTTGACCTTGATCTCTCCTTCATTCTCGGTCAATCTCACCTATATCTTTTTCTTGACCTTTAACGACCTCTAATGTCCCTATCAAGAAATTTAAACAACATTAACCATGATCAGCACATCCTTTGAATGTCATTCTGAAGACCCTAACCACAGTGTCAGATCACAACTAAGGGCACCAATCACGATTGATTAATTTTTGGTCATTTGAGTCCTTATCAATTGCTTGTGGGTGTCACAGGGTACTAATGACTAGTTGCAGCAGTTGCCTACCATGTTGTTAAGTGTTCTCACCAAAACTTTGATGGGTCGTGCCGTAGCTAGCTAAATTAGAGCTTTTTTTTTATTGTTGTTGATTGTCTATTGTTGCGTAGCAGTGCCAGCCTTGACTGTTAACAGCTGCCATATGAAGAATGAAATAAGTTTATACTTGTGCTGAAATAGCATTGATTGTTAATGCTACTTTTTTGTTATTATTGATTGTCTTCTTGGGCACTCCACAAGTTGTATGTTCAAGTGAAGTCTACTATTTCTTTTCCTTGTGTAATACTATTCTTCTGGTTGATTGTGAACTTCATCAATGACTAATGATGGTACAAGTTTTGACACTTCAGGACCCTCAGTCAACCATTACTAATGCACAACCTACAAAATCCACTATAAATTGAGTTCCACTTGGTAGTACAATTAAATTAAATAGGAAAAATTATCAATTATTGCCTTAAACCTTTAAATTTTTTTTGGAATCCCAACGAAAATTGCTTCATATTGATTCTAATCCTCCAGCTAAGACTTAGTACTAAATTTGAGGCACAGCAATCTAATGACTATTGTGTGATCACTTGGTTGGTTAACAGTATGGAAACACATATTAGTTCTACCATGATGTTCTTGACTACAGCTAAAAAAATTTGGGACGTATTGAAAGAAACCTACCCTCGTGAAAATAATGTTTCAAAAATATAATGAGGTGTTTGGGAACTAATCCACTCTCTGGCCTGATGATCATCCAATAAATCGATATTATGCTTGTAACAACCCTTAACTGATGACATTCAAGTTCAAAAGAAGCATCCTGAAGAGCTTATGGTTGCTAGATTTCTATCTAGTTTAGATGATTCCCTTGGACATATTTGTGCTCAATTATTAGCTAACACCTCAATTCCTACTAGATCCATCCATTTTGGCCTGGGTCCTAAGTTGGCCCAAAACTGAACCAAAAAATGTAGGATCAAGTTTGAGAAAATTCAACCTGAAAAGATCTGAGCCAACATTGGCATGGACCGAATTTAGCCTAGACCAAACATGGCCACCCCAATCTGGTCCGACCCACCATTTATTAAAAAAAGGAGAAATTTCTCCTCTTTAATGTTTCTCTTTTTGTCTAAAGAACAAAGACTTTGACATGAGTCGTCGTTGCGCTCACTACCACCTCCTCTTTCCTGCACAAGCATAGAGACTTCAACAGAATAACAAAGACTTTAACAAAAGCCCTTGTTGCACTCGCTGCCATCATTACCGCCACTCATTGCTACCTTCTCTTTCCTAAGCAAGCATAGCCGTAAGCCCCCAAGCAGCTAACCCATGTCCCTCACCAAATTTGTCTATACCGGCCTCTATCCTTGCCAGATCTACCCCTGCTAACCTCTATCCTCACCGTATCTACCCTTGCCTCCTTTTTTCTCGCCGAATCTACCCCCGCTAGCTTGTATCCTTGTTGGAGATGCCCCCGCCAACCTTAGCCTATTAACTTATAGCACGTCAGCGTTAGGGTTAGGGTTAGGTTTGGGTTTGGAATATTTTGACCAAAAAAAAAAAGGCTACTTTTGGCCTAGATCATTTTAGCTCGGGACTAAACCAGGCAGGCTTTCCCAGCTCTAATTCCTACCTAACCCAATGCTCTATCTCAGATACTACATGTGTCCACTACATTGAGTAGTCAATTCAGTCTTCCTCTATTTACACATGTCGACCAAGTTTACAATCAAGGTTGTGGGACTAATTCTAGCCAAGGACAAGAATCAAGATAGAGGCGTAGCTTTTTTACCAATGGTAAAGGCAGTCTTCAATGTATTCATTGTGGATAATCTAACATATTTCAAAGAAATGTTAGGACAAGTTTGGTAAACTTGAGTGGGCTAATCAAGTCCCTAGAGACACATCTCATGCCTTAGCAACAAAGGGCCTATTTGTCTGTGTTCTTGTTTTTTATTCTTAAAAATTATTCTTAAGATTAATTTTGAAAAATTATTTTCAAGAACACAACTACAAAAAAACTTGTTCAGTTAAAGTTATTCCCAAAATAGTTTTGAAAAAAGAGAGAGAAATAGAAAGCAAGGGTGAGGTAGTAGGGCTCGACGACAGCAACAAGGGTGAGGCAGTAGACGGAGGTGGCGAGCCGCGAGGGAGGGGGGGTTGGGGTGGGGTGTTGGTACTCACTATGCAAGGATCGAAGAAAAGGGTTTAGGATTTAAACAACATAGACACAAATGCAAGGCTCAACAATGGCAATGAGAGGGTAAGGGCAAGGGAGAGGCGGCAACGCAAAGGGATCAAGAAAAGGGTTGGGGGGAGAATAAGAATAGAGAGATCATACCGGGGCTCAATAATGGTGGCAAGGGCGAGGTGTCAAAGCTCAATGGCAATAGCAAAGGTGAGGTAGCGAAGCTCGACAGCAGTGGCAAAGACAAGGTCGAGGCAACGGTGCTCGTGTTCACAAGGCAATTCTGTGACAGGATCAAAGAAAAAGGTTGGGGGAGAACAAGAACAAATAATAAAGTACATGTTTTCCTTGTTCTCTAAAATTTGTTCTAAAAACAAATTGTTCTCAAAATGAAAAACAGATAACAACCTCTCCCAAATAGATGTTTTGTATTTTTGTTCTTGAGAATAGAAAATTGTTCCCAAAACAAAAACCAAACAGCCCCTAACACTCTAATGTCTAGTGTTGTTGAGAATAAATCTATGACCCCCTCTAAGGAAGACTATGAAAAATTATTGAAATCTCAATCCTACCTAGTTTTATAAAAGTTTCATCTAAGGGGCAAGGTGTAGCCCTGGTGCCTCGCTATAGCCTAGACACACGTTGACTGAGGCGCGTCTCTTCCAGGCAAGTGCAAGGCCTTGGGCGCAAAAAAGGCACTCTTGAGTGAACTTGTTTAGAAAACTTCATAAATTTGAGACCAAATTAATAGAATTGAGAAATTAAAGCTTTAAATTGGTTAAACTGTAAATTTGGGGCTGAAATTGAAATCAATAAGGGGTTTAAATTGGTTGAAATAGAAAAACTAGGGTTGAGATTGAAAACTTAAAAATTAAAAACCCTATCTTCCTCTTCCGATTCTCCTTGTCTGCTACTTCCTCTCCTGACTATTCTCTTCTCATTTTCAGCAATCAACAAAAATCCTCCTCCCACAAGCATTTGTCTTCTTAGCCACCGTTGTCCATCAATCTCCACTTTCAAGCTTGTTATTTCTTTCCTCCTCCTCCTTTTCTACTCCTATTCCAATGCCGATAGAAGGTTTATTCTTTCTTTCTTCTTATTCGTCTCTGCTCAAGCTTTGATACTGACAAAAGAAGGTTAAGTGCATGTGACCAATAAGGATGACTACCCATACAACATGTGGAGTTTAAAAAGCTAGCACAAAAAGTCAACTTGAGCTTGAAAGAATAAGCTAAGTTCCAAAAGTGCTTTTACCCTAGCTACCATAATAAGGGAGGGGGAGGTATAAATGGCTAGATTTTTCTATCACTGCTTCACTATCAAATTTACCCTTCTAGACTCATCCAAGCCAAATATTTACAAAAATATCCAGCTAACACTAGCAGTAATACTGAGTTTATTTAATATTATTGTCATTTTTACCTTTAATTTGACTTCACTAACAACTTATTTAATATAGTTATAAAATTTGAATGTTTTATGTTAACATGCGCCTCACTTCGATTAGGTGCATACCTTGCCTCTCGCCTTGTGCCTTAGGTACCACAAAGGTTTTGCACCTCGATATGCCTTGCACCTATAATAACTATGATCCTACCATTATCATTGCATGTCCATCCACCATTCCTCATGCTCTCACTACCTCTAAAGGTAAGACTTGGTTATTAGATTTAGGTGCCAGTGCCACAACTGGTATGTCAAGTGATTCTTCCACTTCTCAAAATTAATCCTTACCCATCATATTCCTACAATTTCAATTGCTAATGGCCATTATCCTCAATAGCTAGAATTGGACAAGTCCGATCATGCCTTCCATTACACTTGATCATATTTTGTTTCTTCCTAGATTTCCTATTAATCTCTTGTCTATTAGTCAACTCACAACATCCATAAATTGTTCTGTAACATTTACTTATCCAATTATATTGTAAAAGATCTCCAAATGAAGATGAGGATTGGTGGAGAACATTAGTCTAGTGGCCTTCACTACTTTGATGAACGCCCATCTACAGCCAATCACATCTTTGTTGCTTTTCACTACACTTCCCTTTTTTAGTGGCACTACTGTCTTGGACGTCCATCTCTCTAAAAACTAAAGGAAGTTGTACATTTAAATCAGTCTATGTCCACTTTAAAGTGCAAAGCTTGCTAGTTAAATAAACATCATAGTTCTTCATCTCTCTTTTATGCCAACAAATGAAGTGTTTCTCCATTTGAACTTGTTCATTCCAAGTGCCCATGTCATGTCCTGTCTATTTTTGGCTTTCAATATTTTATAACACTTATTAATGATTATTCTCACATAACTTGGTAGTATCTACTCAAAGTCATTCTAAAGTTTTGGATATTGTCAAATCATTTGTTCAAGAGATAAAAACTCAATTATCTTCCAAAGATCGTATATTTCATTTCGACAATGTGCTTGAGTATATGAAACTTGAACCTAATAACTTCCCTATATCCTATGGCATTCTTCACCAAACATCATGCATTTGCACTCCTCAACAAATGGACACAAAAATAGACACCTCCTTGACATTGCTTGTACATTAGTGTTTCAAATGCAGGTCCCTAAATCCTATTGGGGTGATGTTCTTCTTACTGCATGCTATCTTATATATCACATGCCTTTTATTGTTCTTCAATGTACATCTCTTTTTTCTTGCTTACATCCAACTAAACTATTCTTTCCTATACCCCTCTAGTCTTTGAGGGTACTTGTTTTGTGTCAATTCTTGATAAAAGTCACCCCCCAAGATCAACTAATTGTCTATTTCTAGGCTATTCCCGTACTTAAAAAGGTTACCGATGTTCTGATCCTATACATCATTGTCAATTTGTTTTAGCTAATGTCACTTTTTTTGACATGCATTTTATTTTTCTAATCCCACTTCCGCTTCCCACGTCAATGAGATTCCTTTACCTAAACATGGCCCTATCAATCCTACTTATTATGCTCTCACAAGGAAACCCCCCTAGTGTGGTCTTGTCTCAAGGAAGTATGCGATTGATTTACTTCAAGGGTTTGGTCTATTGGGAACAAAGCCAATTAAAACTCCAATGGAGCAAAATCTTGGTTTATGGCTAGATTATGGAAGAAATGGTAGATAAGTCTAAATATAAAAGACTAGTTGGTAAATTAATTTTACCAAGACAATACAACATTTGCTGCGGGAATAGTAAGTCAATTTATGAAAAAAACTGAAGAAGTGTCAATGGGAAGTGGCCTTGAGGATATTGAAATTAGTTAAAGAAGCTCTTGGAAAGGGCTTAGTGTTTCTATGAGAAAAGAAACCAGTTTCCCAGCATACAAAGAAATGGATAATTGTTGCAAGATCTAGTGCTAAAGCTAAGTATAGAGCTATGTCTCATACTGCATGCAACATGATGTGGTTTAAGACCTTGATGGAAGGTCTAGCAGTTTAGTATTTTTGTCCGATGAAGATGTAATGTGACAACAAGGCAACAACATTTACTACTTGTAACCCTATTTTTCAGGTGACAATAAAAATTATCAAGGTGGACTGTTATTTCAATCATGACATTGCATTAAACAATTTGTACCCCCTATATTTGATCTACTAAGCAAGTTGCGAATATATTCACTAAGGCTTTGAAAGTTAATCAGTTTCATAGTTTATATACCAAGCTGGGATTAGTTGATATCTATGCTTTAACTTGAGCGGGAGTGTAGAGTTGAAAAATTTTATATTTACAATTAATTATGTAGGTTTCTTGGTGTATTTTTTCATCTTTGGACTAATCTCTATATTATTGGGAGATTAGGGTTAATGCATTGGACAGTTCTAAGAAGCACACATAGAAACAGCAATTTTCAAAAATTATGAGACACGAGTGGGGAAAAATCTTGCGCATATAGGAAATATAGGGGGAAAGGCAGAAGAAAACCACTTTCAATAGGCATTAAATTGACCACCAACAATAGAACAAAATAATATCAATAATTCATTTCATGATATTCCTTGATATAGCAACAACGACAATCATTAACAATAAAAATAAACAAATGGCATCAACATGATATAAAACCAACCACAAAATGGGCCGGAAAATAAGTTAAAAATTACAAATGGCAGCAAAGGCAACAACAAATTGGCACTTATATGATAATAACATGAGGAAAATTTTCAAAACTACCATATTTACAAGTAGACTAACAATGTAATAAAATAGGAAGGAAAATATATTAGAAAGTTGGATAGAAAATGAAAAAATAGAACAAAATTATCCTTGCCATCTCTAAGGACATCCCTCACACGTCCTCACCATGTCCCAATGAAGAGAAACAGAAATTATCAGAAAATAAGACACAATTGGACAGATGTTGAGTTATGCTTCACGTGTCAAATACACACTTGACACCTCACTTCATAGGTTGAAGTCTAGGAATTTGAACCATTAGTCTTGGTGACAAGACCTGTGTTCACATGAGGTCATCATTGATGTGGGACGCATGGTTCCCACACAACAAAATACAAGGTGGATGTCCGACAACCGGATCAAATATAACTATACCTTCTTGCCAAAAGACATAAATAGCGTAGTCATCAAAATTGAACAGTTCACAAAGCTGGTTAAGCAACTGGCTCAATGGTTATCAGATCAACCAATGTACATGATTTACCATAATCAAAAAGATAAAACATATGTATATACTATATAACACTAAATATAGAAGATTTTATGTGATCATTTGTCAAAAGTATAATGCACTGAATTTTTTGTAGCAAAAGAAACAATGTTCCATGTGACACAATGATATATGTGCTTTCAACATAGTAGGATTTCTCAAACATCCTTGGTTCAACTCTCAGGAGTAGTTACAATTCAATGCCCAAAGCTCCACCTAGTCCAATGCATTACAATCCTCATGCAAATCCAATCCAAGCATGAAGCTAAATCATGCAAGTCATCGTGCCAAATCAACCAATTTAACCATCCAATCTAATTTGATTTTGAGATCAAAGATCAAAAGTCTTCACTAACTCAAGGCTTAGGGTCATTCAAGTAATGTCCCCAAGCCTAGGTCAATGGGGAAATACACAATCCCGATCTTCTAACCATTTGACCTCTTGCTGATAATCTCGCTAGGCATACTTGAGGAGACATAGTGAGGTCCAAGTGCTTCAACCATTTAGCAGCTGTGTGTTGTTGTCTTCATTGTTGGAGAAAAGTACAACTATAACTTCCTCATGGTCACACACTAGTGATTATCCTCTTTTCCCAATAAAATACCTATCCTTTTGTCCTTCAAGGGAGATAACCTCAAACCATTATCAAGGGTAGCAAAGTAACTCACTAATATCACGTTCTCAAGCATCCCACTTAGCCTAACACTCAAGCTTGCTTTATTAACACAAGATCCATATGACAACCCATGGATAATCCAATCGTGAATAAGATGTTACGTATGCCAACAGAACCAAGGGCTGAGGCTTCATGCAAATTGACCAACTAAACACCATTTACGCATGGCCATTACACTTTCCACCTTGAAGCACAAATAGGAAGAGGCCAATTGTCAACATCCAACCTCCAAGGTTAGAGTGACGTTGCAATTTGTTATTCCCTATCCCCTCTCACTAGCTAACCTTGGAGTTCACATAAAACTCAAACTTTTCACCGCCATTAACAACTCAAATTAAAAGTCAAACCAAACGGCCATACCTAAAGGGTACTTGGTAACTCTCAAGAAAGTCAATTTGTCCCTGTGCCAAGAACAAGAAGCTACAGTAACCAGCACCAAACTGCATGTCAAAACAAGCAAGCTTAAAAACTCATGGGGCCTTTCATGTTTGAAGCTTTAGGTCCTTCCATGCTCTCTCTCCTTGCGAACCTATTTCCTCTCACCCAAAAACTCCATCCCCATAAAAAAAAAAAAGGGAAAACCAATGTCAAAGGCCAGCAACAAGAATGTAAACTATTTCATATTCTAGTTGTGATCAATTTGACAATTATTTTGACATGCCATCCAGACGAACAAGTAATGACAATTACACCAGAGGTTTTTCAGTGCATTTTAGCTAAAATAGCGTAAAGTTATAACCACTTATGAGCACTGCAAGTAGTTGTTAAAAACCAAGTAGCTTTGTGTAAATCAAGTCATCTATACAAATTTTAATGTGAGCATGAAGATTCTAATGTGAACAGGAAAATGCATTCCTGAAGTTGTGTTTGAGAAGCATTGTAGTTGTTTTGTTCATAGTTATTAGAAAAAATAGTCCAAGCAGGTTAAGCCATGGAAGTGGATAAGAAGTGGGAGAGTGGACATTTGTGCACTGGTTGCTAAAATTAAGATTTATGTTTATAATTGGTTAGGAAATAATTCCACTCCTCACCCTGCTCCCCACTCACTCATTCTCTCACTCCTTATTTCACTCACATTTTGCAAAACAAAAACAAAACAAATAGGCTATCAAGCACAAACTAAACATGCCTCATCATTTGCAAAACTCTTAATCTGTAAATATTGGCTCCAATAAGGTAAAAGTCTAAAACAAAAGGAAATTCTAGGCAGGAACCAAAAGCAAATGAGAGCTCTTGTCCAGTTAGAATTTGCTTTAAGGCTCAACCATATACATTGGAACCAGAATTTACTGACAAGGATCTCTATGTCCCCAACTTCTGACTTAGTCATAGTCTGTCTATCTCCATGTCAACACCAGGGACAAACTCTAAGGGCATGCCAATGATGACAATGGAGCACTAAAGAGGCTCTGGCTCACTGAATATCTCGCAAGATTGACATTCCCTGTACTTCTGTCTGATTTTCCTCCTGTGTCTCTCTCTTTCTCATCCTTTTTTTCCTCACATCCAAAGCATGTCTGCCCTGTCTAACTAAGCAGAGGCAAATTCAACGTGTATTTTGCCTCACTACTCATGTCATATTGACATGAATTGTTTGAGTGGCATACCAAGTCAAGGTATCATAGGTTAAAAGATCATATATTTATATAGAGAGAGAGCGATTCACAAATATATATATATATGATAGAGTTGAAGAATCAGCGTACACAAATACATATTTTTATTGAACAAGGAAAATAGACTCAACACTAGTACAAGTCCATGCCCCACCCCCCCCCCAGAGGGGGGGGGGAGGTGGTGCTTCCCCTTCTCGCACTCCAGAGATCATGAATGAGCAAAATTTTATTTGTAAATGTTCTCTGCAGAAAACAAGCATTTAGATCTATCCATCAATAATTACTGGTTCTCAATATATTTATCAAAGATTGTGCAGGATGTGATCCACAAAAGAGAAGAAAAGATGCATGCATGCACAGAAATGCAGGATTCCAACCACTCCACGAATAGTTAGGCATATTAATTTAGCAGCCCCTGTTCAGGGCTTCCAGAATTCAGAGATTTATATAGGTGGGCAAGGAAACCAACTTCACTGAAATACAGCAAGCTTAGCAACATTTAGCAAGGGTTTATTATCAAACAACTGGGAATGCATAAACAGCATAACCAAAGGAGGCTAGCTACCATGGAAAACAACATCAGAACCTGCTCTTGAACACACTATAATTACCAAAAGGCAGCATAAAAAGAACATGACCGATAAACTACACAGAAAACCCACATAAATACAACAATGAGAGTAACATAGAATAGACAAAATCAAAATATCCTGATTATCAATTAATTTGTACAGGAGATGGTAGTAATGATGTTGAAA
>JAOSIP010000130.1:0-1060 GCA_030586815.1 Candidatus Phytoplasma planchoniae | reverse complement strand
ATCAAGAAGATGATAATTTAATAAAAGAACTTAAAAAATCTAAATTATTAGTTAGTGAAATAGAAAGGGATGAACAATCATCATCAATACATATACAACCATCATCGAAAAATTAATTCATAAATAAAAACAAGTTTCATATATCTCAAGATTATTTAAAGAAAAAAAATGATTTATAACAAAAATTATAATTGAAAAGAGAAAATATCAATTTTAAAAAGAAGTACTAAAACAAAAAAATCCCAGTTATGCTCGTGCTCAACAATGTTTCATAGAACCTCAAAAAACACAGAAATATGCTAAATTATATCAACCAATTATTAATAAATAATGATGAAATAAATTTTCATCATTATTTTTTAAAACATTTCTTTCTTAAAGTGATATAATAATGACATATTCAAATTTCCAAATTTGATAATAAGATCTTTTTACGGAAATTATCTTACCGAAAATGAAAATAACTACTGCTCGTTTAGAACAAATTAAAATTTATCTTTTTACAGAACTCGTTAATCCTAATTTATTACCATCAGATTTATTAAAGCGAGAAAAAGAAGAAATCGCTGAATTAAAAAAGAGTTGGCAGTTATCATTGGATTTATCAAAAGATGAAAAAAATATAATTACCGAAAAACAAAAAGAATGTAATGAACACCAATCATAATTAAATGATTCCTTTTCTCAAGTAGAATCTTTAAAATAACCAAAATTACCATTAGAAATTGATAAATTAAAAATTAATAGAAAAAACAACGAAGATAAAATCAAAAAACTCCAAGATGAAATTTCAGAAATAATTGGCGAAATAGAAAAAATAAAAGTTCAAATTGGTAAATTAGAAAATAAGAAACCAAAAATACTACCAAAATATGTTAATTCGTGCTTGAAAATTACAAAATAATTTTAGAAGAAAGATATAAAGATGAAAAATTACAATTCAAAAATAATATCTTAAACTCCTTTCAATTTTATCTATAAAATCACCTCAGCTGAGGGATAAATAAAAGGGGTTTATAAGTTAAAATGATGCAATTAAAAATAAATTATATCTTTTTTT
>JAOSIP010000013.1:0-14823 GCA_030586815.1 Candidatus Phytoplasma planchoniae | reverse complement strand
TAGTAAACTCTCGGTCCACTAAATCACTTATTTTGAAGACAATTTACGTAGGTTTTTAATTGACAAAAAATAATAATATATCCTCAGATAGGTCAGTCTGCTGAACTCTAAAGATTGGCGAACTAATATGCTACTTCGACTCATCTACATACACATACATGTCAGGGTTCAACAGGAGTAGAAAGGATATAAAGTTTCAAAAATGGAGGGTAAGAAAATTTAAACTTGAGACCGTCACCTTTCTCAAATTTTGACTATGATGTGAACAAATAATTATATGGACTAAGTTCAAAAAGTTGGAACAAAAATGTGTTGCATTTAATACCTCTTTTCTTCCAAACGCTAGGCAATAACTGATTTTTTTTTTTGGTTTCAACTTCGATGTTGTAAGTCACAACATTGATAATCAAACTGCTAAATTAGGCCGCCAATTTTTCTTAACCTATTATCACAAGACGGAATTAGGAGTCTAAAATACAGATATAACCTTAATGTTTTATGGGGGACGTGAAAATCTAAATTTTAAACTTTAATATGATAGGGGAAAATATTTAAGTCATTGATAAAAAAAAAATTAAAAGCTCAAATTTACATGGAGAAATGAAAGAAACATGAAATAGAGATGGCTTTAAATCCTCCAAAGCCTAGAGGCGGGGAGTAATAGCCAATCTCGATTGTTGCAGAAAGGTAGCTATAGTCATTTTTTTATTTTTTTTGGAAGTTTTAAAAATTTATAAAAACCTCAAATAGGAACAAAAAGCTACAAAATTATAAGCGGCATATCCTAAAAAATACAACTAGATGAAGGTCGGTTGACGGACTAGCACTCTAGATGACCGAAAAACAAACAACCAATAGAAAAGCCCAACTAACTACAGACAAAAAGAAAGCTAAGATTTGGTCATCTCACAAAAGGGGGCTTCCATCTCCTTAAGAAATCAACATCCTCGGCCACCTCCATGCTTGTTGCCTTAGCTAGGATGACATTTCTAACCATATTGAGGATAGTTTTTTCATCTTTGGGAGTATGATCATGCAACCAATTATTTCTCTATTACCAAGTATAGTAGACAACTAAAGTGCAAGCAATCTTCCCTAGAATGGCTTGAGCAGACTTTCCTTTGAATTCTCTTAGGATCCAATCTCTAACATTCTTCAAGGAGGAGCTAAGGAACAAAATGTTGGATTTTAAGGCTATCGCTTGTTAGATTCGAGAAGTATAGGGGCAATTGGAGAGTAGGTGATCATGGATCTCCAAAGATGAAGCACAAAGTAAGCAATCCTATTGGGCCTACCTTGCCAATAAGTAAATCTATCTATGGTAGGTAGCCTCTCCCTAATGGCTAGCCATATGATGACGCTAATACAAGGAATAGCACAGGGAAACCAGACAATTTTTCAAATGTTGTTAGTAGTTTTACAAGACTGGAGAATATTCCAAGCTAATTTGGAAGAAAAAAATACCCAAAGCACTAGCTTTCCAAAGGAGCTTGTCTGGGTAGAGCTCGTCAGGAGCTATGGTGCCTTGTATTGCCCTTTTGAAATGGAAAAACCGCCATAGAGCTAGCTGCTAGAAGATCCCAAGTGCCATCAATAATAATATCTACTAGTAGAATTAATTTAGGCAAGCCCGAATTATATATCATTCTAGTGCCCCATTGGTCAATAGCTAAACTATTAGGAAGCCATGGGTCAAACCATAAGGATATGGACCTATTGTCACCAATTTTAAAATGAATGTGAGGCTTCATTAAATCCCTAAGTTTTAGAATCTTCCTTTAGCTCCAAGAGGCATTTGAGGGAATATTAGCTGCCCAAAAATTGTCTCTAGAGAGAAGGTTTGCTCTAGTCTAAGAAGCCTATAGAGAAAGCACCTGAGGATCATACAAATTCTAGATGAACTTACAAACCAAGGCCTTGTTCCACTCATTGACTTTTTTGAGACCTAGACCCCCCCCTGAGCGAGGAAGGGTAATATCCTCCTAGAAAACCTTGGCTCCATGATGGTCTAAAGAAGGACCTTTCCAAAGGGAATTGTAAAGAATTTGCTTTATCTGATTGCAGACTTTCTTCAAGAGAATAAAATGACTACTCCAAAAGGATTGGATACTAAATAGAATGGATGAGATAAGTTGGAGCCTACTTGCATAAGATAGAGTATGGTTTATTCAATTCTTGACCTTGTCTGTAATCCTATCCACAAGAGCTTTATAGTCTGACATTTTAAGTCTACCCATAATGAGAGGAACTCCCAAATATCTGATGGTAAGGGAACCTTCCTAAAATCCAAAAATATCAATAATCTCTTGTTTTATGACTAGGCCCCTCCTAAAATAAATATGTCACTCTTTTAAGGATTAGGAACAAGCCTTGTGAACTAAGAAAATAACTCAAGAGTATTTTTAATAATGCCTAGTAGAGAAAATATCAACTTTACAAAAGATTAGCAGGTCATTCGCAAAAACCATATGAGTGAGATTGGTCTTCTTGCATCTCCAATAGAATTTAAAATTAGAGCCTTCAATCTTCTTAGAAATGATAGTAGAGAGGAGATCTATAAACAGAACAAATAAGTAGGGAAAGAGGGGATTACCTTGTCTTAAGCCTTTTTTTTCCCTACAAGAAACACTTGAATTTGCCATTGATGGATACGGAAAACTAGGGAGAGGTGATACACATCTTTACCCACTTGATAAACCTTGAGGAGATCTGGGTAGGCTTATGAGATCAAAAATCACATCCCACTTGACCATATTGTATGCTTTCATAAGATCAACTTTAAAAGCATAGTTGGCCAATAAAACCCTCTTGTCATACCCTCTTAGAAGCTCTTGGACAAGCAAAATATTGTCACTAATGGATCCACCTTTGACAAAAGTTGATTGAAAAGGGGCCACAATCCTTGGGAGAACTAAAATTGTACCATTTGCAAGAATCTTGGATATACATTTATAAATGACATTATAGCAGGAAATAGGTCTATAGTCTTTCAGCCTTAAGGAATTAGAACTTTAGGATTGAGAGCTATAACTATAAAGTTAACCTATCTAAGAAGGAGAAAGGAAGAAAATGCACCTTTGATGGTTGTAATTAGGTCTTGTCCCAGAATCGGTCAAGTCTTATGGAAGAAGAAGGCATTATATCCATCTGGTCCTAGTGCTTTGTTGGGATGGAGACTTGACTCTTAAGGCAGTCGGATATCTCTTCTAAAAAAATGTCTACTATTAAACTATTGTATTGATCTTCATCAAGCATCGACCTTAAATACTAAGCAAAGGCTTTTTTTCCAGGGTAAGTTTGGAGCTCTCAGAGCTAAGTAGGTCTTTATAAAAATTGACAATGACTTCCTTGACTTTACCAATGTTAGAATGTAAAACATCATTATTATCCATAAAACTAATGATTCTATTAGTATTGTACCATTGGTGCATGGTTTTAAAGAGGAATGTTGGATTTTGGTCGCCCTTATCCATTTAGAGAACCCTACTTTTTTATGAAGTGAACTTTCACGATCATTGATAAGGTTGATAAGATAGGATAAGGAAAATTCTCTTAAGCCACATTCACAAAATCAAAGGAACTCGAATCAAGGTATTTCTAAAGATTTTTGAGCTTCTCATAAGTAACATCAATTTAAGAATTATTCATATTTTTGTGAGAAGTTACCATATTTCTTAGCTTAGCTTTGATAATCCTCAACTTACCGTAAACTTTCATAATGGAATTTGGAGGAGATCTAGAACACCAAATATGATCAACAAGAGGAAAAAAGCTATCAAACTCTGCCCAATGATTTAAGAACTTGAAAGGGACTTTCTAGGAAAGCTCTTTGAGTCTCAAATCCACCAAGGTAGGAAAGTGATTTGAGATATTTGGATTAAAAAAAAGGCCATAAAGTAGGTAACTAAGAGATCCAGGAGTGATTAACAAGAACCCTGTCTAATTTCCTGCATATAAAATTCTTTACACACTCGTTAGACCAAGTAAACAAAGGGCCCACATACCTCAAGTCCTCTAAGCTTAAGGAGATAAGACAATTAGGGAAATCGTCCATATAAGGATGCCAATCCAAGCTATCCCCTTTTTCTCTCATTAGGGTTTTTAATAGCATTAAAATCTCCCACTACCATCCAAGGAGAGTAAGACAAAGCAAAATGGACAGATTAGAGAAAATCCCAAAGGGTCCTCTTGCCTTTTGCCCTATTAACACCATAAGCAAAAGTAATAAAGAAAGAGAATTTTGGATTTGGAATTTCCATGGCACCATGCATCCCTTGATCAGCCTCATTGATTATAGAAATAGAAAGTTTATGGGGATTCCATAGTAATAAAATTCTAATAGTGTTATTAAAAGTAGCCACAAGTGTATAGTTCCAATGTTTGGCCATATGCTTACAAATGAAAATAACATTATCAACATGTATCTTAGTTTCAAGCAAAACAATGCATCAATAGAGTATTTTTTGATGAAGTCCTTGACCACAAGTTACTTTGAGGGCTGCTTAAGCCCTCTTATGTTCTAGCAAGCTATAATTGCTAAACTAGCTAAACAATGTAGCATACCACATAGAAACAAAGGAACTAATAAAGAAAAAAATAAAAAGCTACAGCTCCCTTAGTCTTTTAGATGAGGTTTTGTGTTTGAATCATATTGTTCAGTAGTTTAAAATTTTTACGGGTGAGTTTATTTATTTATAAATCAAAGTCTAGTCACACGTGATACATTTGGTTTTTCTCTATTCTCTTATTTTATTTGTGGTATCAAAGCTTAAAGAAAAACCATAGCCTACTTGTTGTGTTATTATTCTAACATTGTCATCATTGGTTGTGTATCTTTCTAACCAATAAGCCTCTCCAATAGGGTCAAAATCCCCTAATTTATCTACCCCCACCTTCACATTGCAAACATTCTCTTCACATGTGTACACACGTTGCCATCAACCTTGCCAAAGCACCAACACTGGAGGCTAACTTTAGGCCTTAGTTTAAGCTCATAGCTTTCATCGAGGACTTTTTTGCCTTGGCCTTCAACTAGGTATAGTCGATGCAATTTTATCTAAGTTTAGTTAAATATTCTAAGACTCACAAGCATTTATTGACTCCCATTGAATCTTCTTAAGTATCGTCATGTCCTCACCATTGCCAAAGGAAAAGACATAGTGGAGTAGTCTACTGGTGGATTCTAGATCATAGTTACAGATAAGGAGGTTTTGCAGAGCATCTACTTTTATTTTACCAAACCAATTCAATCAGGTTTCCTTTAGACCATGTTTGGTTCGATCCACTTAGTAATTGGTCTAGTTAGACCTAGTTAGATATAGCATTAGTTCAAATCTATTTTGATCTGTTTTAGCTTCATTAGCTATGGTTGACTTTATGAAAATATCTTAGGCTTCTAAGGTTGTAGTTTTTCTCATATGGTATTTCTAGTTCCTTATTGATTGGAAATTTTAGAGGAATTATGTGTCTTTCTTTGCTTACATTGACCTTTGATTTATGGGATCATAGTATGAAAAGCATTCAACCAAGAAGGCAAGTGATTTCCCCTAACTAGTGATCATCCAACTTGGAAAAACATTAATGTATTACTTTGTAGCTTAATTTGCATGTCTCTTGATTTAAAGTTGGTTCTATATTTCATCCTTAGAAGGCATATTATACTATATGGAGGAAGGCCCAATCTCTTTGTATGAATGATGTTTCTTGCTTTTTATAAAATAATTGGTAATATGAAACATCTTGAACAACATGCATGAATATTTATGTGTTTGGGCAAAGTTAAGGCACTAGTGACTAAGTTTAATGAATTGCTTTGTATTTTTGCAAAAGAGGATGAGCAATAAACACCCAGAAGGAAGTGTTTGAGGTTATTACACTTGCTGGCACATCCTCTTAACTTGTACATGTTGTAATAAATTTTGGGGAGTCCTACCATTCTTTCCATAGAGGATGTGTTTTCTCCGCTTATTTGTTTGTTTACACTACTAGACTTATCTATCCTATTTTATCCACTCCTTTACTTTGGCCTCTTAAACCAATAATTGAGGACATAAAAGTGGTTTGGGGGGAAGGGGTGTTTTAGTGGTAACTACCCTCCTTGCACTAATTAGCACAAGCTTGGTGACACAAAGGATAGATATTATGCCTTATATGGACAACCTCCAACTATAATGACTAGTGCTACTTAGTCTTCCAAGACAAACACAGTTCAAACTTTTGGCTCTTGCTTGTGAGTTTTTTCATATTATCCTATGAACCCAACAGGTTATAGTGCTTTCTTGAAATTCCAAGCCTCTCACTAGTCATTTGCCCCAGTTGATTAGCTTGGCAATATGTTGTATGTATCTCCTAAACATTCTCTTGAGGCTTTGATTTTTTATTCAGGAGCTAATAATCACATCTCTAGTAAAAAGAGGATTTTATCTTCGATTTCTTATTCAAATTTTCTTCCAACTATTACTTTAGTTGAGGGTTCCAAAACTAGAGCTTAGGGAGTTAGCTGTGTTAATCCTCTTTCATGTTTTAGTTCTTTTCTCTATGTTCCTAGTAGTCTTTTTAATCTGATATATGTTAGCAAATTAACTTATACTCTAAATTGTTCTATCACCTTTAGTAAGAACTTGGTGTTTGTGTAAGATCAAGGTATGGTATCTAAGTCCCAAAGGGCTTTATCATCTTACTATGTCACCACTTTCACCTTCAACTTTGGTTGCTTACTGCTATTGAGTATCTAGAGATTATTCACACTCTTTTGCATCATCCTCACCTATAAAATCTATTGACAAACTTGTCAATAACATGACTTTTGATGATTACAAACAATTGATTATTTCTAATATTTTTATGAAGTGTTGTGATTTTACAGGCTTAAAATGTGTGAGATAAAAGTGAAGATTGATGGATTATTGGTTTTGGAAATGAAAGTTTAGGTAATCTCTTTTTGTATAAATATTCTCCAATAATCCCAACTTGCTCTAAAAATCTCTTAGATTGCTCATAAAATATTTTTGAAAGTAAAATAACTTAAATTAATTTGACTGGTGAAAATTAACTTTGAAAAATAAATTTTCAAACAAAACCAGTTGACTGACTTTTAAACTAATCGACCAGAAAAATTCCAAAGAGCAAAATATTTTTTGTCTAGTCAACCAAACTGAATCCAGTAGACTAACTTCTAGTCTAGTTGACCGGAAAATTTTCAAAGAGTGAAACATTTTCATCTAGTCGACGGAACAAACAGAACCAATCAACTAAAAATTTTCCAAATCGACTAAAAATTTTCCAAAGAGCTCTAGAGAGGAAAATACTTTATCTAGTCAACTAAACAATTAAATCCAGTTGACTGCAAAATTTCTCGTAAGTTTAGAAAAACTCTAGTTGACTGAATATACCCATCTAGTTAACTGAATGCCTTAAAAACTGTCTCACAATTTTTGAAAAGCCAATCGACTGACTTTCACCTAGTTGACTGAATGCTGATTATTCTTAAACATAACGGCTATTTTTCTGAGACAAAAACGACTAGTTTTTTGAGGTATTTAAATACTACTTGACTCAAATATGAAAAAGACTTTTGAGAAATTTGAAAAATCACCAAAAGAAAGAAGAAAAATTGATTGAGCAATTCAAATCATCTTTGAGCAAGATACTTAAGGCACATTCTTCAGTCAATCAAGAAGTAGGAAGAAAGAAAAGGGTGTGAGTCTTAGTCAACTTGGTTGAAGGCAATCTTGATTGAAGAAAAGACAAATCCATGTTTGTATATTCAATCCTATTTATTGTTTTTGTTCAATATTGCATTTATTGTGCTATTAATTATTTGGGTAAAGATTTGTTTACCTTTTTCTTCATTTATTGTTCACAAGGTTGGGTTGATTGTGTTCCCCACTTTAAGGCTACTGAGACGTGGTTGGGTTGATGGTGAATTATCCCCACTCATGTTTCTCAAGGCTTAAGTGTTTGAGTTGAACTTGGTCCCCACTTTTGCAATAGTGTAAGAAATTAAGTTGTATTATTTTACCCAAATAACACTTAGTGGTTGTGTGACCCTTGTTGTCAACAACCTTGCAATTTGTAATTTGAGTTTGCTAAATCTGTAGAAAACTAGCCTATTATATTGAAACAACTATATATTATTGAGATTGAATATATTTCATCTCTTATGTTTGCAAGAGATCTTGGAGTAGGCTTGGGTAGTAAGCCGAATCAAGTAAAAATTTAGTGTTTCTTGCCTCAATTATTATCATTCATTTTTTGTACTTGATTCATTGTAAAGATTTGGATTGATATAAGCAATCTCTTTATTGTTTATTTTTTAAAAATTCTAATTGTTATTAAGTATGGTATGACTTTTGTTTAAAATCAAAATTTTATTACATGTCCAATTCACCCTCCCTCTTGGATAAATTTGGACCTAATATTTAGGTATCTAAGATCCTAACAAAATCATTGACAAATGGTCTTTAGTCTTTCAAAGTTGTCATCTTTATAATGTGAGTCATTTCATTTTGGTAAAAATGTTTGTAGTTCTTTTCTTACTCGTATTATTCCACAAGCCGAGTTGTTATTTTCATTAGTCCATTTAGATATGTGGGGTCTTGGTCGTGTTCATTCAACTATAGGTTATTAATATTTTGTCACATTTGCTGATGACTATTCTTGATATACCTAGTCATTTTTGATAAAAACTCGTTGATTTGTTCTCTATTTTTAAAAATTTTTATTCTAAAATCAAGACACAATATGGTATTCCTATTTGAATTTTACGAAATGATAATGCTCAAGAATATCATTTAGTCATTTCTAAATATTTATGCAAACACATGGAATATGTTATCAAATTTCTTATTCTAGCACCGTTCAACAAAATGGGGTTGTAGAACACAAAAAAATAAACACCTAGTTGAGATAACATATACTACACTTCTTAATGCTCATGTTTCCTTGTGTTTTTGGGCAGACACAATTCTTACTACCTACTACCTTATCAACTACATGCCTTCTTTTATTCCTCTGTTCTCCAAAACCAAATCTACATTTTATTTTGTTTCCCCTATAGTCTCTATATTCTATTCCATTACATGTCATTAGTTTCACCAATTTTATTCATAACCTAAACTCTAGGAAAAGACAGATTGCTCATTCTTTTAAGTGTGTCTTTCTAGGCTATTCTCAATTACATAAATGTTGACCTAGTTATGCTAACCAAGAAAGGGGGTGAATTGGGTTTTTCAAATTTTTCTTAAATTAATAAGTAAGTAATTAAAGTAATAAAGTGTAGAAATTTCAAGCAAGAAAATAAAGCAATAAGCATAATAATTTTACGTGGTTCAACTTTAACCCTAAGTTTACATCCACAACCTCTTACTTCACAAGAAGGAGCCCAATCTCACTATAATAAAATGTAAGGGTAAATGCTTAATACAACAATAAGAGATATGGAGAAACTCTTTCAACCCAACTACCTCAATCAATACAATAAGTGTGAGAAGCTAACCTCAACCTAACCACTTAAATTAAGAGTGGGGAGCTACTACACTCAACCCAACCTCTTCAACACAACAAGAGTGGGGAGCTAATCTCAATCCAATCTCTTAATTAATGCAAGTGTGGGGAAAACAAATCAACCCAACCAATTGTTTACAACAATAATAAATGTATTTAACAATAAATGAGAGCAATAAATAAAGAGAAATATAAGAATACAAAAAAATTTGTAGAACACTCTCTCAACCCCTTTTAGCAAGAGCTTGGTATTTCAAGGATTGGAAATTTGTGCTTTGCTCTTGACTTGATGCTCATAAGAAAGATTTCTTTAAAAATCACTTTGTCTCACTTTTTCTTTTTGATTTGGAAGTATTGTTCTACAAAAAAATATGTGGGGAAAGAGTATTTATACTCCCATGACTGTTGGTTTGAAAATCTAGCTGTTAAAGAAAAAACTCATGCTACAACAGTCGAAAGTCAGTCGACTGATCAAAGATCAGTCGATTGACCCACTTTAAAAATATGAGATATAAATTTTATTAATTGGTCGACTAACCATCCATTGATTGACTGGAAAAAGATTCTACTCTCGGGTTTCAAAAAAATTGTCATTAGTCGACTGATCGGTCGTCCAACTACTATTGACTAATTCTTCATGGGTTGGTCAACTGACCAATCAACTAATCCTTTGAAGCATCAGATAGACAATTTAAAATTATTGTCCTTTTTTACTCTTTTTCAAAACACGTCTTTTCAAAAATATTTTCAACATATGAGCATCATTCAAAAAATAATTTTGAGCAAAGAATAATCCTAGAAAATCAAAAACTTGTTACAAATAAAAATTTCTATACCTATGGTTTTCTATGAGTTTGACTGTTAATCATCCCAATCATGTTTAGCTTTTTGCTCTTCCATGTGCTTGTTTTCTTGTCTTCTTCATGCAAACTAAACACACACTCAAGTACGCATATTAGTACAACATTAATTGTTTGTTATCATCAAAAGTCACAATCACCACAAGGCCAACAATAAAGGATACCATTGTTATTCTCTTAATCTTTGTTAATATGTCACCTCTATAGATGTTACCTTCTTTGAGATTCATCCTTTTTTCCTTCTACTATAATGGACCCTCAATTTGTCATAGAGACCCTTATTCTTTTGATGTTCAAAACTCTACCCCCTAAGGTTTCACCTCCTCTTCTTACTTATCATCATTGTATCTTTTGCATATACATAGTTTTATTGTTCCTCATAATCAATAGTCATCTCTTTGTTGTCCCAAACTATGGATAACCAAGAAAAGGAATGAATTGGTCAATTAAGAAAAATTATAATAGTCTATGAATGCAATTCAATAATAATAACAAGATAAAAATTAAATTTAAAGTAAGTAAAGTGAATAGACACAATAAATCAAACGAGATTTAACTCTTCCTAGAGCTACTGTCCTTAATCTCTTACTACGCAACACAGATCCAAATATTTCTAATCCAAGGCTCAAATATGCTCAATAAACTAGCCTTAAATAAATAAATCTAGCAACTCTCATAATATCACATTCTACATAAGAGTAGCATCTCCAATTTAGAAGAATTAACAAAAAAGGAAGTGTGGGGAGACATTCTCAACCTAACCGTCTCAATCTAACAATAACAATAAAGATACGAGGAGACACTATCAATGCAACCAACTCAATTCAAAGAAAAATATACAATAGATGAACGAAATATAGACTCACAGCAGTTAAGTTAAACTCTTAATCTCAAACTACCAAGATGTGGAAGTCTTAAGCTCAAAAACACTTATTTGTTCTTTTGAATGAATGCTCTTTTATTAGTTGGTGAAAAACATTAATGATGAAGGTGTATATAGTCTTAGAAGATCATAATAAGTAGTCCTATAGACTAAAGTATTTAATGTGTTTTTACCTATTTTGAAAAACTACTTGTTGTGACCTAGTAGGCACCAAACTTGAGGAGACTATAAGGGTAAGATAGGTATTTTCTTAGAGGCTTATCCAAAATTTAAGTTTCAGCACAACTTAGGCACCTAAGCTTAGTCGCCTATAGGAGAGATAATCCTATTAGATTTAAATTTTAAATTAATGTAGGTGCTTAGTCTTAGTCATCTAAGGCTTGTGTTAATTTGAACTTCAACCTTTTATTCTTAAGATTGATTCTTATTCTTTTACTAAAGATATTTTTAAAACATTTTTATCACTATAAAACTTATCATTATAAACCTTTTGTACTTGAAATTGATTCTAATTTTGTTACTCAAGGTATTTTTTAAAACATTTTTATCATTATAAAACTTATATGAACATTCTAAAAATCAATTTTGAGCAAAGTAGTGCTTGGATACTCACTTCTTGTTACAACAAGATTCCTAACTCCAATCTAGTTTATAAAATCTTGATTAACCTTGATTTTGGAATTAACACTTGAAAAATAGCTCAATTAACAATATTAGTTCTAGTGAAAAGTTTTATTATCACCAAAATCTTAATAAATTAGAACCTTGGGGCTAACACTTTTGACATTGCCCTAGGACCAAGCCTCTCCCAAGCTCACCATCATCTGTGGCATCTTCACTTGCCTTAACCTTGTTTTCCACTGATTGTCCTATTCTTGCTCTCCACAAAGCTACTAGATCCACTCATAATCCTTATCTGATTTATTCCTTTTATGAGTTATCATTGTTTGTCATCACCATATTACACTTTTGTGTCTTCCTTGTCTTTTATTTCTATCCCTAAGTCTACGGGTGAAGCTCTTTCTCATTCAACTATAACTAATGAAATAATCGCTTTTGATTCTAGTGGCATGTGGGAACTTATTACTCTACCTCCTAGGAAGCAAATTGTTTGATATTGATGGGGTTTACGCAATTAAAGTTGTCCTTAATAGTAACATTGATTGTCTTAAATCTCATTTAAACTCATATTTTTGGTCTTGAATATAAAGACACTTTCTCTTTGGTGGCTAAGATTGCCTTTATCTATCTTTTCTTTTTATGCATGGCTACTATTTACCATTATCCTCTTTACTATCCAAACATCAAAAATGCTTTTCTCCATAGTGATTTATAACAAGAAGTGTTTATAGAGCAACCACCTAGTTTTGCTACTTTGGGGGAGTTTGGGTTAGTATGTCTATTACAAAAATCCCTTTATGGCCTAAAACAATCTTTGTGAACTTGGTTTTGGTGGTTTTCAATTATTGTTCAAGAGTTTAGAATGATTTATTGCTATGCAAATCATTTAGATTTCTATCTCCATTCATCCCATGATCATTACATCTATCTAATTGTTTATTTGGATGATATAGTGATCACTGATGATTAGGAAGCTATCGCTCAACTAAAGTAACATCTCTTTAAATATTTTCAAACAAAAGATCTAGGAAAGCTTATGTACTTCCTAGGTGTTGAGGTAGCTCAATCCAATACCAATGTTGCTACATCTTAGAGGAAGTTTGCCTTGGATGTTTTGGAGGAGACTGGTATCTTAGATGCTAGATGGATTGACTTTAATGGATCCAAACATGAAACTTTTTCCAAGACAGAAGGAGCTCTTATTAAATCTAGGTAGATAGTGGAGGTTGGTTAGATATCCTAGTAGATATTATGACAAGACATGATATCTTATTTGGCATGAGTGTAGCTAATCAGTTCTTGGATTCCCATTATGACAATCATTAGGATACTATGGTTTACATTCTCATATATATTAAAGGAGTTCTAAGAAAAGGCTTGTTATATAAGAATAAAGGTCACACTAACATAATTAGGTATTATAATGCGGATTTGGCTGGAACTCCTTCTGATAAATTATCTAAATCTAGTAATTGTGTTTTTATTAGACGAAATTTAATCACGTATAAAAGTAAAAAGCAAAATATAGTTGCTAGGTCTAATATAGAAGTCAGATACTGAGCTATGATTACACATCGTGTGAGCTTATGTGATTGAAACATCTACTTCATAGGAGTTACATTTCATAATCAGGTAGCTCTTTATATCTTTTCTAATCCTGTCTTTTATGAGAGAACAAAGGATATTGAAATTGATTGCCATTTTGTCTAATAAAATTTATTTTAGGAGACATTACTATTGACTTGGTTAACTCACATGACTAATTAGCAAATATGTTCACCAAGTCTTTGAGAAGTACACATATTAACTATATTTATAACAAATTTGGTGTATATAATATGTACGCTCTGTGCTCCAATTTTCAGAGGGTGTAAATTACCATACAAATATTATGTAGATATCATAAAATATTATAGGAATTCTCATGAATCATTACCTAATAGGGATAATTCCATTTCTCAATTTGCATAAAATTATATATACTCTATACAAACAGATAAACTAGTATGTTTGGTTTTTTCTATTCTTTTTTTTTGTTCAATTCTCAACATAAAAAGTAAAAGAAACCAAAAACCAATTATCTAGCCTAAACGCTATGACTTGCAATTTTTCTGAAATGTATCTCACTTTTTTTTATATAAAGGAATAGAATGTACATTGTTGGTTAAACCAATGGCTATTAAAATTAAAATAGAATAAAAGTAGTTTCAAGTTTTTTTTTCTTTTTTTTTTGGGCTCACATGAAGACCTTTTTCCCAATCGATCTTAAAATAGACCTTGATCAAACTAAAAGCAATCCATAAAAATAGGCAAAATGGCAAACAACAACAAGTTTTTTTTTTTTCTTTTTTTTTTTAAAAAAATAATCTAGATATTCAATTCATCCTTGAGTGCAAATATCATAAAAATGAAAAAAGACTATAGTGTTACAAATAGCATCAATCCTATGCTTTGTATGAAATCACTCTGAACCGCTCCCATAATACTTGTACTGCTTCCACATATAATTGACAAGCTAAGGCATGGTGGTGATCGGGAACACTCATAACTAGCGTTGAAATGATATCGAGTTGGAACTTATATTTAGATCTTGAACAACCTTAAAGTTGTCAATGCTTATTTCAAATCATCCTACATTGGAGTTTCCCATTTCCTTTAATTTATATGTTCAAATACAAAATTTTATACAGAAGATGTAATACCCAATAAATAAATAAATAAATAAACAAACAAAATAAAAAAGGTATAAAACGATTTTAAGTTGGAAAATCTAGGGAAACACCTGTTTTAAGCTATGTGCCCTACCTCTACCAAGTGATTTTTCTCTTGTATCCATTATTACTTTTGCGTTTAAATTATATAATAGTAAAAAATCATTAAATAATTATTCCAATGAATCATATTTATCCAAATATATTGATAAACCTAAAAAAAATATTGAAAATACTAATACAC
>JAOSIP010000129.1:0-1136 GCA_030586815.1 Candidatus Phytoplasma planchoniae | reverse complement strand
TTCATATTTGATGCCATCTTTCATGAACCCCGCTTTTAACCATTTGTTAATGGTTGATAGCGTTTTATTCTTTTTGATGAACTGATTTATGGTTCTCATCAGAATCTCATGATTGATGGTATCAAAGTAGCCTTTAAGTCAATTTTGACAAGGTAATCAATCCCTTTAAATCTTTGTTTGACACGTTTGATAGCGTCATGACAGGATTTTTTGGTTCTAAATCCAAAGCTCCATTCAGAGAAAATATTTTCGAAATAAGGAGTTAAGAGTTGTTCTAGGCATTTTTGCATCAGTCTATCTTTGATGATCGGTATGCCCAACAAGGGTCTGGTTTTCCTATTATCTTTAGGAATGAGAGTTCTTTTAACTGGTTTCGGGTGGTAACCATTATTGACGTATTCCAGATGGTATCTTTCAAGTTTTTTAAGATCGATTCCATCGATGGTTTCATTGTCGATTCCGGGTGTACCCGCTCCCTTGTTAGCCGCGATTCTATTAAATGCTGTTAACGTGTTGTAAAAGTTATTCATTCCTTGTTGGAGTTCTTTTTTTAAAGATTAACCGTTTGATGAACAATATTGAATTCTATTCAATGTTCGCAAAAGTTTAGCTTCTGGTGAAACTGTCGTTGACATAATATATCAACTCCTTTCCCGATACCATTGAATAAATAGTAAGTAAATTACTTTCTTCTTTCGCCCTATAAGAGTGATTAACTCTCCTCTCGGTAAGTCGATTAACTAAATTATTTACCCTTACGACTACTAAAAAGATTCTTTATTCTTGACCATCCGGACCTTTATTCCCTGATTAGTAAATTTAATTTACTTAGTTTTAGGATTCTCCAAGTTACACTAAATTTCGACCTTGATTCTTCAGGGGAAGTATCCTCTTTATGGAGGCTGATTCCAGGTTATTTATTTGATAAACTATCCCATACAAACCTATAATATTGATAGCTTCTGGACTGTCCGTTTTAGCAACTTCCGGAACAGGTTCAACGATTACCTCAATTTTCCTTCTTAGGCCATTTCAGGCTTCTCCATAGAATTATTCGGTGGCAGTGTCCTCTTGACTAATTTGCTTTCGTCGCAACCTGCTTTTATGGTCTGCTCTAATCTGACATTCTTTCGTCT
>JAOSIP010000128.1:0-1138 GCA_030586815.1 Candidatus Phytoplasma planchoniae | reverse complement strand
GGCCCATCTAATGCCCTAAACACCCTCCAACAGTTCCTCCCTCCATCACCAGTGAGCGGTGACCGTAGCTTGATGTTTCTCACCAAAAAATAGTGGCCCCTTGTAATGTCAAACTCTCCGTTTAACTGCACTAACACTCACGGGATAGTCGGCCCCTCCTCACCCATGTAGTTCTGATGGTGTCCCACACTCTCTTCTCACTTGTTCCCCTTCCTCATGATTGACTTTAACACCTTGGCACCCAAACTATACTGGCAAACACCTCCACCAAACACCTGATCAATACACAAACATGCGTGCGCCATTCTAGTGTGATAGAGAAAGAGAAAATCATACCGATAGTGGCCAAGGACAATTGTTGGCACTCAAGGATTCTTCTCCTATGACTACCTAAAAGGATCAAACTAACTGTAGCTAGATTTTTCTCCTAGCACCTTACAAAAATCCTTCCACTATTTGTGGTATATATGAACACAATTTTACATTAATTGCAAGCTTAACCCCCTTTCCAAAATTTATTTGCACTTTACAACCTTGTTTAAACTAATCACCTTAAATTACCAAACTTCCAATTGTTTCACTTAAGCCCTTAATTTCGCAAAATTAAAATTAAAGTTTAATTTCTTTATTTAGGCCCTCCAATCAACATAAATTAAACTTGATCTTCAAAAATTAAATTCTCCAAAGCTTCAATTATCATATAAAAAATGAAAATGCCCCTAATAAAAATCAGGTTATTATAGTTATTCTTAAAATGGCACCACTTAAGCAACTTACTTCCACCTCACTTAGAAGTTTGGACATAGAATATGATAGGACTGTGATTGTCTAGTTTTATAAATCACAATCCTTTAAAAGAGAACCAAGACCTAGGCCTATTGAGCATGGAAGGGCATCTTGCTTAGTTTTTTATCCATTTTTTTGTAACATTGCTCCCCTGCTAAAGTTGAAAGAGGTTCGCACAAACCCATCACTAGATGTGTCATTCTACAATATAGAAATTCCTCCAACTAAGTACATTGTTTTTTTTCAAATCAATTCCATGCTCTTCGTGGAAAATTCTAATTAAAAATTCTACAATAGCATCATCAAAATTATCACCACCTAATACATTATCACCTGCAGTAGCTAAAACTTG
>JAOSIP010000127.1:0-1141 GCA_030586815.1 Candidatus Phytoplasma planchoniae | reverse complement strand
CTGGGAGAGCGTCTGCCTTACAAGCAGAAGGTCGGGGGTTCGATCCCCTCATTCTCTACCAAAACCGGAAACTTAAGAAGTACATTTTTTAAGGTTTTTAGGTAATTATAAAAGTGTTATTTAAGCCAAAATAGCTCAATTGGTAGAGCAACTGACTTGTAATCAGTAGGTTGCGGGTTCGATTCCTGCTTTTGGCACCAAAAAAATGTCCCGTTAGCTCAGTTGGTAGAGCACTTGACTTTTAATCAAGGTGTCAAAGGTTCGAATCCTTTACGGGACACCACTTTGTAATTATTTAATTATTTGAAATTATAAAAATATATTTTTAAGGGCCTGAATGGTGGAATAGGTAGACACGTGGGACTTAAAATCCCATGACTTTACGTCGTGCCGGTTCAAGTCCGGCTTCAGGTACCATAAAAAGGGGTTTTAGCTCAGTTGGTAGAGCGCCTGTTTTGCACACAGGAGGTCAGCGGTTCGAATCCGCTAAGCTCCACCAAAAATTTTATAAAATGTATTGTAAATGATATTTTTAAATAAAGGCGGTATAGCTCAGTTGGCTAGAGCACTCGGTTCATACCCGTGAGGTCATGGGTTCGAATCCCTTTACCGCTACCATTAAAGTTAATATTAATATTTAATGATACGTGTATGGACCTGTAGCTCAGCTGGTCAGAGCCACCGGCTCATAACCGGTTGGTCGTAGGTTCGAATCCTACCGGGTCCACCAGTTTATATATTACGGAGGAATACCCAAGTCCGGTTGAAGGGGCCAGTCTTGAAAACTGGAAGGTCTACAAAAGACGCGGGGGTTCGAATCCCTCTTCCTCCGCCAACAATTGATTAAAGATCGCGGGATAGAGCAGTTTGGTAGCTCGTCGGGCTCATAATCCGAAGGTCGTAGGTTCGAATCCTACTCCCGCAACCAAAAATAATACGGTCTGATGGTGTAGTGGTTAACATGCTTGCCTGTCACGCAGGAGATCGCGGGTGGACGAAAAAGATGCCTTTATATTTAGTGATTTAACCAATCACCTACTGTATGATAATCAGTAGCAGTATATAGTCGGTTATTATAACGAAAGAAATAATAATTATAGTAGATTATAAAAACAAGGAACGGACGAAATAGTTTAGTCTA
>JAOSIP010000126.1:0-1143 GCA_030586815.1 Candidatus Phytoplasma planchoniae | reverse complement strand
AAATGCTCTTGATAGTCACATATGAAGTTGATTGATTTTTGTTTTGATTTGTGACTTTTGATGTGTCTTATATGCATAGTGCTTTATTGTTATATTTCTCTTGTATGTTTATGCTTGAATGCTTTTTTCTTGAATATAGGGGGAGTATGTATGCATTTCTTGCTTGATTAAGAGGATAAAAATCCTTATATGCATATATTACATGTTGTTAGGGGGAGAACATGTTGTGATTGAAAATGTTATTTGTTTTTCTCACTTTCTATGAACCCTTGGTATAGTTGAAATTTGAACAAGGATTATTCCTTTTTGTTAATGCCAAAAGGAGGAGAAATATGTTGATGCATGGATCATGTGCTTAAATTAAATTTATTTTTATCCATGTGCATCAATTGTTTGTTATCATCAAAAGGGGAGAGATTGTTAACCCTAAGGTCCATGTGACTTTTGATGATGAACAAACAATTGTAAAGGTCTAATATTTGTACTTGAGTGTTCTTAATTTGTAGATTTTATTCATGTTTGTAAGCACAAAGTGGAGGAGCAAAGTTGGAGCTCAATGATTGGAAATATAGAAAATCTTAGATATATTAGGATTTTTTATATATTTAAGTATTTGATTTCTTAAATAAACTTTGCTCTAAATTAGTTTTGAGGTGATGCTCAAACGTTTAAAAATATTTTATGAAATTATTTTTGAAAATCTATTGTGAAAATGGGTTATTTTTAACTGATTGTTTGAACCATCAGAGGATCAGTCGACCGACCCTTTGTAATTTAGCAGTCGGTCAACCAAGTAGTCGACCGATAGAATTTTGGAAAATTTCCAAAGAGCTCGCCTATTTTCTGGTCGACCGATTTGACCGTTGCTCATCTCACATTTTTAAACTGAGCCGGTCGACCGAGTAAAGGTCAGTCGACCGATCCGACCGTTGGAAGCAGAGATCTGTTGTCCTAACGGCTAGTTTTCAAAAGTAAACTTGCGGAGATATAAATTGGACCTTCCCCACATGATTTTAAGGTGACCAAGTACTTCCAATTGAAAATACAAAGTAAGAAAAATAGTTTTGCATTTGAAAATCAAAGTTGAGAGTATCACAAAGAGCAAAGCAAATATTTCCGATCTTTGAAGTCAAGCTTTTGGTA
>JAOSIP010000125.1:0-1186 GCA_030586815.1 Candidatus Phytoplasma planchoniae | reverse complement strand
GGCATAACAAGGATCCCATCATGTCTAATAAAGTCTGATTTCTCCTCTCAGCTACACCATTGTGCTGTGGAATGCCTAGAGGAATCCATTTAGAAACTATTCTGTTATCTTTTAAATAATCAATAAACTCATTGGTCAAGTATTTACCACCTCTATTTGATTGCAAGGCCTTAATAATTTTTCTAGTTTGTCTCCCAACTTTAACTCAATATTCCTTGAATTTGTTAGAGGCCTCTAATTTGTATTTCATTAAATACACATATCCATACCTAGACAAATCATCTATAAATATTATGAAATAGGAATATCCACATCTGGCATGAGTTGTCATCAGCCCATAGAAATCTTTATGAACTAGTTCTAACAACTTTGTCGGCCTTTCTCCATGTCCAGTAAATGGAGACTTAGTCATCTTTCTTTTGAGACATGATTCACAAGTCGATAATGACTCATAATCATATGGGTCAAAGTACCTATTTTTGTACAACTTATTAATCCAATTCTCATTAATGTGACCAAGTCTTAGATGCCAAAGTAAGTGAAGTTCAAATTATTTATTTTCCTTTTGTTGACTTGTGTAACATGAAGTACACTATCATTAATAGTTAAAACTATTAAGCCATTGGCGACCCTTCCAATTCTATATAGTTTATCAAAATGAAATATGGAGCAACCATTGCCCTTAAAATTTATTTCATTACCTTGTTTAAGTAAAAGGAATAGAAATAATATTTATTATAAAAACCGGTACATAATAACAATTATTTAGCTCAATAGTCTTGCCTGAAGGCAAATCTAAATAATAGGTCCCTACTACTAATGTTGCAACTCTTGCGCCATTGGTTACTCACAGGTCATACTCTTCTTTGTTCAGCCTTCTACTTCTTCTCAGTCCCTACAACAAATTGTAGATATTTTATGCCCCAAAACACCTAGGCACAATAAATGCCACACCTTTGTCGGAAAACCCACAAGAGTGCAAGGCTAAAAGTCCTAACAAGAACTTCACCTATTTCTTTATAATCTTTCTTCTCATGATCCAACAATCACATGTTACAAAATGGTCATTAATTTTAAATATTTATTAAAACTAAAAAATTAGATATAAGTTTAGAAGATATTAGTAACCCGTACAATTTACAATTTATTAAAACTTCACAAATACCTTATCAATTTGAACAGCCAG
>JAOSIP010000124.1:0-1195 GCA_030586815.1 Candidatus Phytoplasma planchoniae | reverse complement strand
GTATGGCAAGTTACCTGAACATAGAAGAGTGGAGAAAACTGAGGATTTTGGACATCAATATCTTTCCAAAACACAAGCCCACCCACTGCATCTTCCCTCTCCTTCAACTCAAGAAACTCCGACAACCTTTTCTGGATCCGGGACTCGAACAACCTGACGCCGCTGTCATTCGATACCATCTCCAGCCTCTCTTCTTCTCCGCCTTCTCTCCGTCGAAGCCTCCCTGCAAAAACTGGGTGCTCTTGCAGAACTGTTCCTATGCACTCCTTAGCCCACCCTGCCAATTTCCAACCTGAGTCCTCACTGGACACATTGTGGTAGTAGAGGATCACGTGGCACCGCCCTCGGAAAATGCCCGAGCAGGCGGAGCCCGTGAATGACACGGGCAGGGGTGGGCAGAGCTCAGTCACCGTCATCGCCGTCACGGTTTGGACAGCCTCGAGTTGGGGCTTCGGGAGGAGGTTGGTGTTGGTGGCAGCGGCATTGAGCATTGCCATCTTGGGTAACTTGGGAACAAGTTTGATCAGTTTGTTTACTATTTATACAGAATCTACGCGAAAAGAGTTGGTGAAGAAGCTCATTTTTTAATCAAAACATGAACTAAAGCAGCCCTCGAACCATCTTTCAATATATGTGGTTAGTGTCCGGATGGTTCTTTTTTTTTTTTTTTTTTGTGTGTATGGTTGTTGGTCTACGGGTACACCTAACTTGCTAGAGGAGTTGTGAATTAATTGAAGAAAGTCTTAAAATTTTCTGGACTCTTGATTATTTTGTGGTGCAACAGAAAATTTGGTAGCCTGATCCAATCTAATCCTAGTTTCTTTCCTTTTGAGGCCAAACTAAACATACCTATTGCGACAAAGACTATATATTTGGTTGTTTCTATGCTATGGGCCCTTTTGATTGTAAATTACTTTGTCTAGCTAACCCCTTAGAGAATATTATTACCTAGTACCTACCAATTACACATAGTCCAATCAGTGTTTGCATGCAGTACTTTTTTCCAAGCTGCAATAAGGTGCCTAGCTCCTTAGTCATACATGTCAGCAGTGAAGTCCATTGATGTACTTTTTCATGAATATTAACTTTACTGGCAATAATTTTAGATAAAATTTCATTATCACCGGTCAAAATTTTAACATCTACGCCGCAACTTTTTAAAGCTAAAACAGCATCTGCAGAACTAATTTTTGGA
>JAOSIP010000123.1:0-1207 GCA_030586815.1 Candidatus Phytoplasma planchoniae | reverse complement strand
CTAAAAAAGTTATTTTTACTTAAATTATGTTGTACTTCATCAGCATCTTCTGATGAAACAATAGCTAAAGGTCTTTTCAAAAATTTTCTTGCAAATAAAATAGTCAAACAAGTATGCAAACAATTAAAGTGCGGAAACATAAATGAAAGAAATTAAATAAGAGACACACAATTTAACATGGTTTGACTCGCTACTCGAGTCTACATCCACGGCCAAGTTAAAATTTTCACTAAGTCAATAAGGGCCTAAATGCCCAAATTACAAATTAAGGTTTGGGGAGATATTCTCCAACCTAACACCTATCCTACTATAGTAAGGAAAACCCTCAACCCAACCTCTCATTAACACTACAAGAGTGGGGAAATATCTTTCAACCCTGCATCTTAAACACACCAAGTAAGAGAACACCCCGTCAACCCTTCCACTTCAAGAGTGGGGACACACCTATCAACCCAACCTTTTTTGCCCTTGAGAGAGGGGAGCCTTGCAACCTAACCTCTTCTACTACCCATGAGAGTGGGGAGCTAACCTCCACTCAAACTCTAGCAACAACTTAACAATAATAACTTGACAATATAAGTGAGGGGAGCTACTCTTCAACCTTCCACTTGTTTACAACCAATAAGAATAAATATAATAATAAATAAAACAATCAACAAATGAGAGAGAGTTAGAGATACTATACAATTTTGAATATCTCTCTTATAACCTCTAGCAAGAGTTTGATCTCCTTTAGATGGGAAATATTCTTGCTATGCTCTTTTGATGCTTATAATAAAGATTTTTAATAAAAAACTCTATGTCTCACTTTGTCTTTGAGAATATGAAGTATTGATTAGCTAAAAATTATGTAGGGAATATTCTATATATACCCCCACAAGTTTTTCTCTCAAAACTAGTTGTTAGACAGCTCCAATGGTCAGATTCAGAAAAGGGTCAGTTGACTGACTAGGTTCGATCAATCGACTAGGTTCGATGGATTGATGCCATTCAAATTTGTGAGACAAAAAATGATTTGATCAATCAACTAATCCTCACCGGTTGATTGAGAAATTGCACTACTCTCGGTTTTGTGAAAAAATTTACAATCGGTTGACTGATTTTCTAAAACTTTATGCAATCAGTTTAAAACTAATGCAATTTTAGACACATTTTCAAAACTATTTTTTGTAAAAACATTTTTATCAATTAAGCATCATTCCAAAAA
>JAOSIP010000122.1:0-1228 GCA_030586815.1 Candidatus Phytoplasma planchoniae | reverse complement strand
ATAACCTCATTGACTTAATCCCTGCTAAATTTGGTCTGAAAAGTATAGGTAAAACAGTTACTTTTACACTTAAATTTGGACAAGGGATGGCGAAAACAACTTTAATTCTGCACGAAGGCCACCGTTTATACCATTTATATAATGAAGTAGTTAACGAAAACAAAGAACATTTACTAATGATTACCAAAGAAGCTTTAGAAATGTATACTAAAGATATTGACCGTGATTTAGAAAAATTAGATGCCAACTACAAAGATTACGAAAAGAAAATAGCTGATTATAAACTTCGTCAAGACAAAAATAATTTAACCAATGAATTTGGCGAATCTAGAACAATAGTTAAAGAAATAGAACAAAAAGAAAAATCAGTTATTAATGAATACGAAACTATCATCAATGAATTAAAAGATAAACAAAAACAAGTTTTGGGTACTGGAAATTATATGAAGAAAAAAGCCGAATTAGAAGAAAAATTAGAAAACAAAAGAGATAACGTTAATATTTTCAAAGAACAATTAAAACAAAAAAATCTGAATTACGCTCGCATTCAACAACTTCTGCAAGCAAAATGAGTTGGCAAAATCCCTGAAATGGTTGAATTACCAAATAAAAATAATTATTTTATTTAATTATTTTATTAATAAAACTGTATAATAATGATAATCAAATATAATAATTATCACTATTATTAAAAGAAAGGTTATTCCATGATGAAGCAATCAAATTTTTCCAAAAAAATGGTTTTTTTTATTTTCCCTCTTACTATTTTAGGACTTGTTTTTTGTTATTTCTGGTTTCAAAATCAAAAAGAAACATCATTAGTATCTGAATCAGAATCATTATCAGATTTATTACCTTCTTCTGAAGAAACCTCCACTTCTCCCAGACCCAAATGTTCTCTGGAAGAACCATCAATCCCTAAAATTAAAACAACTGCGGCGCGTTTAGAAAAGATTTAAAAATATCTCTTCACGGAAAATGCTAATCTTTCTTTTTTGCCAACTGATTTATCAGAACGAGAACAAGAAGAAATCAATAAACTTTAAAAAGAGTTGGGAATCAATTTTAGGTTATTTAAATAAAGAAAAAGGTGTAATCGACGAATACCAAAATAAATGCGATGAATACCAATCGCACTTAAATTCTCTTCAACCTCAAATAGAATCTTTAAAACTACAACAACAAAAACTAGAAAAACAACGCGACGAAAAACGCCAAGAAGTTAATA
>JAOSIP010000121.1:0-1277 GCA_030586815.1 Candidatus Phytoplasma planchoniae | reverse complement strand
CCAAAACAAACACTACTAATTACCGGAACTAACGAGACCCGGACCCGACCACCCCCCCTCCCCCAAAAAAAAAAAACTCTGTGAACTGAATTTGGCACAACCCGAACCCATTCACAATTGGATCTGATATGCCTGGGTAATGGATAATAATGGCGTAGTGAAGTAAGTCGCATATCCCGTCGGGAAATGTAACCGCAACCAATATACACAGCTAGTAGATGGCTGATAGCCCTTTGATTTTTTAATTCATAAAAACAAAAAGTTGGGAAAATCAAATTTACTATCTCTCTCTCTCTCTCTCTATGTGGCTATCTGTCTCTGCAACTTGGCAAGTTTATCAGCAAAGCACTTCCCCATGAAGATTGGTAATGTGTATGGAGGCTTGAGGCTTCCAACTCCATCTTGAAAAAGTCAACCAATGCACGCGAGAACAAACTTCAGCTACTTTATTTTTGCTAGAGAGCAGGTGGTGTTGAAGATGGGTTGAGTCGGCTCACAAATAGATCACTATTCAATTTGATAATTAGTTTGATGAGTTGGGCTCATGGGTCAAATAAGTGATACACAAAAAATTTATAACTAGTAAATATCGGACTCACTTGACTCGCGAGTTGGCTCAATAATTAATGCACCTATTGTTTTTGATAACCTAATTGTATGTTATTTTATATAAATCTATTATTTTTTATATTTTTTTATAATTTAGTTGTGAATAGAGCCGAACCACTTACAAACTCTATGTGAGTTGAACTCAAGTCTAAAAAATTGACTCATGTAAGATACAAGTTGAGTTATAAGTTAGACCTAAATTTAATTGAACGAGCTTGACCTAGCTCAACTCAACTCGGCTTGACTTTCACCCCTAGGAGCAGTTGCACCGTGCATAGATTTACTCTTCATTATGTGATTCAGTTTAAAGAGTCCTTGCCAACCGCTACTAGTTTATTCATTAAAAAAAATTTAAAAAATATTTTTACATGTCAAATTTTTTAATTTAAAATCATGGATGTCCCAAAATAATTTTAATATTCATTTTACTCCTCAAATTAACCATTAGGTCGAATCCCAAACCAAACAAAAACACTTGTGAAATATCTTACTCTTATATTTTATTTTTCTTCTTTCAAATGCTTTATATGCTTGATCCAAATCAAAATAAGCTCCATGACCAAGTGTTCCTACATTTAAATGAGGTTTAATCGCTTGTGATTCTTCTTTATTATTTATTTTTGCTTTTGACATTTTATTTTTTCTCCATTTAAATATTTTTTACCAAA
>JAOSIP010000120.1:0-1321 GCA_030586815.1 Candidatus Phytoplasma planchoniae | reverse complement strand
TGTTATTGACTGATACAGATAATATTAAAGATGTTATTGCTTTTCCTAAAACTCAAACAGCACAAGATTTGATGTTACAGACGCCTGCTACTGTAACTCAAGAACAATTGAATATTTTAAGTTTATATGTTTTATGGGGAGAAATTAAATTGATTAAAAATTTTATTTATCCATCCCCATATTTTGTAAACCCTTGGCATGATTGAGAATTAAGTAGATTTATTCTTTTTTATTGATGCCAAAAGGGGGAAAAGAAATATTGATGTATGGATTGTATGTCTAAATTGTGTATATTTTTATCCTTATGTATCAATTGTTTGTCATTATCAAAAAAAAGGAGATTGTTTACCTTATGGCCAATATGACTTTTGATGATAACAAATAATTAATGTACACTAATATATGTGTTGGAGTGTGGTTTTAAATTGCATATTTTAAAAGAGAAATCAAACACAAAGGAAAGAGCAAAGAGCTAGATTTTTGAAGGTTGATCAAGCTTAAAGCTATAGAAAACCTTAGGTAATTAAGAATTTTTGTTGTAATCAAGTTCTTGGTTTTCTAAGGATTATTTTGCTCTAAAATTAGTTTTTTAAGTATGCTCAAATGTTAAAATTATTTTTATATAAAATGGTTTTGAAAATGTGGGTGAAAATGAGTTGGTTTTAAACTAATTGTCTAATTAATTAGAGGGTTAGTCGACCGACCGCTAGGTCAGTTGATTGACCCTTTGTTATTCAGTAATTAGTCGATCGGTTAGTAGACTGAAGGCAAAACCCGAGAGCTAGCTCATTTCTTGGTCAACTAATAAGCCATTTTCTTATCTCATAGTTTTGAGCTAGATCAGTCAATTAATTGGGGTCAGTCGACTGACCCAACCATTGCAACAGATTGTTTTACTGTCTAATGGCTAGTTTTTGTAAGAAAACTTTGTGGAGGTATAAATACATTTTCTCCACTTGATTTTCTACTATTAAATACTTTTAATCTTAAAAAAAAGTGAGCAAACAATTTTTAAAGAGAAATTATTTTTGTGAGCATCAAACAAGAGCAAAGCAAATATTTCCAATTCTTAAGGCCAAGCTCTTGCTAGAAGGGGTGTGAGAAAGCTACTGTCTTTGTATTGTATTTTTCCCTCTCTCATTTATTGTTTCATTTATTGCATTATATTTATTATTGTTGTTGCCACAACTGGTTGGGTTTATTGGTTGTCCCACACTTGTTGGATTGATTAAGAATTTGGGTTAAGGTATATTCCTCTACTCTTGTTGGATAGGTGGTTATATTGAAATTAGCTCTTTACACTTGTATTGATTGAGGTGAT
>JAOSIP010000012.1:0-15918 GCA_030586815.1 Candidatus Phytoplasma planchoniae | reverse complement strand
TTATTTATGAATTAATTTTTCGATGATGGTTGTATATGTATTGATGATGATTGTTCATCCCTTTCTATTTCACTAACTAATAATTTAGATTTTTTAAGTTCTTTTATTAAATTATCATCTTCTTGATAGTTAATTAATCAATTATCTTGCTAAATCTGCTTTGACAATAATTACTATCATCGTTTTTAATAAAACCCTACTATCCGCACTGTCCTTTTAACATTTCATAACCACCAAAGGCGTCTAAATAACATTCAACTCCCTGCAAAAGAATTACAAAAACTAAATTTTTAAAAAATACCAAAATTTTTCATAAAATCAACTTATTGACATAAAAGTTAAAAGAAAAACAAAAATTCATAAAAAATTAAAACAAAATTATAAATAAAAAATAAATTATTTAAAAAAAATCAGAGATGTTATAAAATATAAATAAACCATCCAACATTTTAAAGATAGAATTATTTATTCCGCAACAAAAAAATAACTTATTAGTTTAACAACGGTTTTAATTTAAAATTAAAAAGTTAAATATATTAAAATATTGCTATATTAAAAACATTAAAAGATAAATGATATATGAAATCAAAATCAAAAAAATAATCAAATGGTTTTTTATCATTTTAATATTATTTCTTTTTTATTTATTGATTTTATCATTTTAACTAAAATGAAAATTATTAAAATATTTAAAGAAAAAATACCTCCCAAATTAAACCTAAAATTATCTAATAATATGAAAAAGGAGAGGTACCATGAATAAATATCTGGATGGTCTGGAATAGGAACAGTTATTATAAAAAGAAAAAACAAAAAGTAGAACCATTATTTAAAAAACAAGATTTATTAGAAAAAGAAGTCAAAGAAAAAAACTTACAAAGTTATTTAAATAGTAGAATAATTGATAGCAATCTTGTACCTAATAATACTAAAAATTAGATAATTTATCAAAAAAAATAATAAAAAATAATAATAAACTAATTAAGATAAATCAAAAAATATTTTTAAACCATCCGAATCCGATCAGAACCCTTTTTTAACCTCCTTTGCTATATTAAACGTTATTTGACTATTTAACAAAGATGGCATACTTACTTATATAACCACACCACTTTAACGGATTTTAAATACACTTATGTTTGATAGGGAAAATGATAGTCAATTATATTTACATATATCCAAATCAAAAACAACAACAACACGAAGGTCCAGGAGGTAATTTACTTAATCCTAAAATACCAAGGTCTTAAACACTTCTTAACCGAAGACAAAGACTACTCTATCTTGGTAAGCTTTTGTTCATAATGCTGATTTCAAATTAACTTATTTCCACCTGCACTTCAATCCTGTCCGTCAAACTTTATCTCTCTTGAAAGATAAACATCATACTTGCTCACATAGATATTAATCAAAACTAATTTTCCAATCTTTGAACGACTCTAATTTAGAGTCTTTTTTATTTTAAAACTTTTATTCTAATAAAGAAAGTGAGTAAAATCATATGGCTAAAAAAATCATTAAAATCAAAAAATAATAATAAAATAAATAAAATCAAAAAAATAAATCTAACAAAATAATTATCCAAAGAAAAACTCAAATACCTAAAATTATTATTGAAAACCAAAATCAAAAAGAAAACTGGTTTCTTAAAATCATTAAAACTTTTTTAAAGATACTCAGCCGGTTTATTCTGTTATTATTAATTGGTGGGGCTAGCTATTATTTGAGTGCTTTTTAAATTATTCCCTGATCTTTTCAATCAAATAAATGTTTGCAAATAATGCCGCTATTAAAACTAAATCATTATACGACAAAACCACCCAGCCAATTCGTAACATTATCGAATATATCTATAATAAATTAATAGGCAACGATAAAAATCCTAATCACACTCTTTATTAAGTTGTTATTTAACAACTGCTTTAAGTGTGATCGGGATTTGTTTAGGAATTAGAAAAGTCGGTAATTGGTTAAAAAGTGGAAAGAAAAAAACTATTAAAAAGGAACTAAAAGCCATCATCCAAAAACAAACTACTTCTAAAATAGCTAAAGTTGGTAGCTAAATCTGCAAAATCAATGCCAAAACTTTATTTTGGGGTTTTCTCCTTAAGCAGCAACTACTTATGAACTTTACCAATTTTATTAAGAAGAAACCAAAACCCCCAACCCCCCCACAACAATTAACAAATAAAATGGAAAATCCCCCAATCTCTCAACTATAATCCAATATGCAAAATCAACTTTAACTAATAATAACGAATATAATAATAACGAAGATAAAGAAGAAATAACTAGTTATCAACGAAAAGATAACTAACTGAGATATTCCTAATAACCCCTGATAATGGTTCAGTTAATAAAAAGACACAACGAACCCACATACCTTCAACAAGAATAACTCGAACAAACACTACCGGTAAGGAATAAAAGAAACTACACCGACAACGGAAACGCAACAACTAACTCCCGCAGAAATCATCCAAGCCAAAAACTTATTAGAAATTCAACTCCTCCAATAAGAAAAAATAGTTTAACTTTAGAAACTCAAAAAGCGGATTTAGAACAAGATTTAACTCAAAAACAAGCAGAATTAATCATTAATCAACAACTATCGGCTCAAGAAAAATAAGCACTACAACAAGAAATCGATCGCCAAACGAAAAAAATCCGTTCTAAAGAAAATGAAATCTTTACCAAAGATCAAAAGATTAATCAATTAAAAAATAAACTTAACCAAGAAAAAACGATCAACACCGTAAAAGAAAAAAATCAATCAATTAATAAATCAAATCAACAAACAAAACGAAATTACTGAACAACTCTAAAACCAACTCCAAGACCAAAAATCCTTAATTGCCACTAAAAATCAATAATTAATCATCAATCAACAACTATCAAACAAGCACTAAAAAAAGAAATCAATCAATTAATAAATGATTTTCACCAAAAAGAACAGAAATATCAAGAAACTATTCAGCAAAAAGACCAAGAAATCCACCAACTAACCCAAATCATTAATGAACAAAGCCGAAGAAATTAACCATTTTAAGTAAAAATTAGAACAACAAATTGACAAATGAGTGCAACAAGATGCACATTCAGGCCCTAGAAAGGACCATTAAAACTTTAGAAAACACTTCTAGCAAATATCTTTTGAAGAAAACACGGAACTCCGTCATGAAATTAATGTTTTAAAGAAAAGTTAAAAGACGAACAAAAAATCATGAAGCTGCCAAAAAAGCTTTACAAAATGCCAATACCGATTTATTACTAAAAAAATCAGAACTTACTGAAACCCAAACAAAATTAGACGATCAAACAACCTGAAAAGATTCCATTCAACCTTTTAAAACTAAAATCATTGATTACGCAACCCAAAAACTTGAAAAGATAACTTCTTGTTCCGAAAATGGTTTTAATTAAAATGAAAAAGGTAAATGTGTTAAAATATTAATATATTCAAAAACATTAAAAAGGGAAAAAAGAACCGATGATCAAAATCAAGAAAATAATCAAATGTTTTTTTTATCATTTTAATAGGAAAGGTACCATGAATAAATATCTGGATGGTCGGAATAGGAACAGTTATTATAAAAAGAAAAAACAAAAAGTAGAACCATTATTTAAAAAACAAGATTTATTAGAAAAAGAAGTCAAAGAAAAAAACTTACAAAGTTATTTAAATAGTAGAATAATTGATAGCAATCTTGTACCTAATAATCCTGAATTAGATAATTTATCACAAAAAATAATGAAAAATCGCGATGAACTGATCAAAATAAATCAAAAATTAGTATTAGACCGCCTCCAATCCCAACCTGAACACGCTAACCTCGTTTTTTACATCAAAGACCCACCCTTTCGACCGTTGGAACAAAAAATAGCGATATACTTAATTATAACCACACCATTTTAAACGGATTTAAATACACTTATGTTTTGATAGTCAATTATATTTCATATGTCCAAATCAAAAACAACAACAACACGAAGGTCCAGGAGGTAATTTACTTAATCCTAGAATACCAAGATCCTAAACACTTCTTAATCGAAGACAAAGACTACTATCTTGGTAAGCTTTTGTTCATAATGCTGATTTCAAATTAACTTATTTCCACCTGCACTTCAATCCTATCCGTCAAACTTTATCTCTCTTTAAAGATAAACATAATAATGAACTGAAAATAATAAAAGAACCAGCTCTGACTATAGTAACAAAATGATACCAACTGACAATATATTAAAATTCAAGGAATAAAAATTAAAAGAGGTTTAATTAATGTTTAAATTACAAAATCAATTTAAAATAATCAGTATTTGTTTATTTATTTTTTTAGGACTATTATTTGCAATGAATAATAATCAAGTAATGGCTTCTTCTAAAAAACATGGAAAAGATATAATTTCACCAAAAGAAGAGTCTAAACAAAATGTGAAAAAATATTTTGAATTATATAATACTCTTGAAAATTATTCAGAAGAAGACAGAAATAAAATTATTCAAATGTTATCAAATCCAGAAATAATAAAAATATTAAAAGAAGAAGCTAAATCAGCCAACACTCAACAAAAAGGTTCTTCTTCAAAAAAAACTGATAATTCCGAAAAATAATTTATATAAAAATTTATTATTTATCAATATCAAGACTCTCTCTCCTCAGGGGGGGTCTTTTTTTATTGGATACACAAAATCTTAAAAAGGAAACAAAAAATATGTTAATTAAAAAAATCTTTTCATTTTTATCATCTTTTTAATAATTACTTTGCTTGCGTTTATTACGATTATCATCGTTTATTATGTCATTAAATTCTATCTTTTAACCGCCCAACTAAGTAAATTCACCAATTAAAACAAGGAATAGTAGTGCGATTTATCGTTATTTAACTAATAAGAACCCAAATCATCATGTGGAATCTATTTAATTACTTGGTTAACCAAGTTAAATAATGGTCTTAATATTTTAAGTAGTTATTTCTTTACTTATCAAAATCAATGGTTAAACTTAGATTTTATTAACCATTATTTTATTATTTCTTCCTCATTTATTATCTTTAATTGATTTTATGATAAATGTCTTTATCACCTTTTTAAATTTCTTTATTTTTTTAGGAAAATATTTTTGGTTATTGTTTAAAAAAATTTTTAAAAAAGCGTAATTAATAATGAAAATTAACTTAATAAAGAATGGTTCCAACATCACTCGAAATCGGGAGTATTACCCTTTCGTTCCCTGAAAATTGGTACACGATAAACTTTTTGGGACTATTTTTACCGCGAATAAATATACTAAACACGACAATAAACGAACCCCGCAGTTTCTTTGAACAAACCCACTAACTAAATATTCCCTGATACTATAAACTTGATATGTTTTCGGCCAGTCTTGATGGTTATAACCAACTAACTAACACTTTATTAGAAATCAAATGTCCTTACCCTAACGGATTTCTAGTACTTGGCTTTTTTTAGCCCATCCCAGTAAAAAAAACTGCCTTTATATATTATATTGGGCCCAAGTTCAATGTCAATTATATTGTTATCAAGCCAAATTCACTTATTTCTTAATTTATTTTAACGATAATAATTACCATGTTTTACGAATCTATCAGGATCATGAATTTGTTAAAAAAATGATGGCCGATAACCGAAAATATTTATCATTATTAAATCTAGCCAAACAAGAATTATCCCAAACAATTTATTTAAAACAATTAAGCAAATTTAAATCTTAATAGATTTTAAAACCTTATAAATAAGATTAAAATCTTTTTAACTCGCCAAAATTTAGCCAATCAAAACTGTTATTTATTAAGTTCCAAACCCAAGAAGAAATTCTGCTACCTTGGTTAAAAACCAATGCCATTATTTTAATTGACCGGGCCCGTTGATTGGGTTCGAATTTTACCTACCGTGTTTATCCGTATTAAATAACACCAATTATCAAATTTTTAACATCCACTATCTATTTAAAAACAACTCCTGAAATCGGATTACACCGCAAACAAACTCAACCTCACTACCAAATCGAGTTATTGAATCCAGTCCCATTTTGCATATTTCCAAAAATTAACCCAAGGATTATGAGGATTTTTTAAACGAAATAACCTCGGCATCAAATTAATGTTAAACACAATTAATTTCACTAACATCGAACACCAACAAAATCATATTATTAAAAAAATCGGAGTAATAATAAATAGCAATCGTATGCCAAAATGACAATTTATATATTTTATTATAATAACGGCAAAATTAAAACGATTAAAACCGATCACCGTTCAATGGCGTACCATTTTATTTTCTAAATTTAACCAAAAAGACCCTTTTGAGGGTCTTTTGTTGTTAAGGAAGAAGAAATATATGCTAACACAACCAAAAATTTAATAATATCAAACAATTCAAAACCAAAATCAAATCGGTTCAAATTCTAAAACTTATTTTTAAAAAACAACTTTTCGATATTGATGAATATATGAAAAGCAATCATTTTCAATTAAACTCTTATTTTAAAATGAATAATTTCCTTTTTCTCAAACTCAAAAAGTTCTCCGTGGTAAAATCAATGAATACTTAATTATATTTCAATCACCAAGGGATACTCACTTACACCCACAAGCTTATTTATTTTTCATTCCTGATATTAAATTTGATTTAGTTTTATTTACCCAAAACAAACAAATCATTGTTTTCAATTTTAAACTTGTCTACGGGAAAGATATAAAAAAAGCCATCATTGAAGCCCAACAATTAAAAAAACTCGATACGTGTTTTGAATATTACTTATTAATAACAATAAAGGTGAAACTCAAAGACTCAATCAAAAACTCCAGCAAGGCAAAATTTCAAGTATTAATCAAGTAATAAATTTATTTTCGAAGCACAGCTTAATGCCTCTTTTTAAAATCTTTAGTAGTTTGGTTTAGGCCTTTAAAAGTAGCAAATAGATAATATTCAGCTTGGATTTTTTGTTTAGCAAAATCCCATTTCAGGATGAAAAGAAATCATAAAGGGTATTTAATCGGTGGCATTCGGAATTAAAAGTGATAAAATTTCTTAATTTAGTAAATATTTCTTGGGGTAATATAAATATTTATAATAAGGATCCTGATTTTCAAAAGCAGGACAGATTATTTTCATTAATTGTTGAAATAATTTTTCTTGAGTGTAAGTATGTTTTAAATTTTCTAAAAAATAATTATACAACTCTTGAACTTCCTGATTTAAAAACGCTAAGGTGGCAGGATTAAAGTTATTTTGGGGGAAATATATTTGTAAATAAATTAATAGCTCAGATATAATAGTTTTTTTATTTTTAATTTTATCCCAAGAATGAGTAGTATTTTTTTCTAAGTTTAAATATTTTAAAGCATTAAAGATTCTTTAATAGCCAGGATTTTGTAAGTGTTGAGGGTTGATAATTTGGCAATAAAGTTTTAATTTATCCCATCGGCCTTTTTCGATGTAATTAATAATTTGAATTAGGGCTTGTTGTTTTCATTAGTTAACATTTTTAACTCCTTATTTTTAATTAAATTTATATTAGAAAAAAGGATAAATTGTTTTTGGAGGAAAGTTTAAAAAAGGGCAAATCATCACCATTGGAGGCTATACGGGTTTGGGAAAACTTCCTTTGTCTATAATTGCTGTTAGATTTTACTAAAACTAAATATTAAAAAAACCAATATTACCGTCATATATTGGTTTTTTTGAAATGACTTTTTGGCAGAAAATTTAAATCGGTTATGAGCTCATCAAACAAAAATAATCCCTTTAAATGTTATTTTAGAAAAATATTTTGAAAAAACTCCACCACATATTTACACAGAAAAAATGCAAAAAGCCCAAATTTTTTTCAATAAAATCAATTTAGCTTTTAGTTATAATAAAACCAAAAATATTAATTATATTGTCGATTTACTTTATAAGCGAAAGTAGAAATTGTGGTTATTGGACCACCTTCAAATCACTAAATCCTCTAATCATTTTTATAATGACCATTTAGTCATTGACGAAATCATGACTAAACTTAAAGAAATCGTTATCAAATTTATCGCAATTTACACTTATTATCAAAAAAAATCACCAAAAATAAATGTTTTAAAAGATTCAGGCGGCATCGAAACCAACTCAGATATCATTTTAATAATGTCGGAATTCCAACCCAAACTTTCTAAAAAGATAAAGAAAAAACATTAATTTATTTATAATTCAATTTTAAATCAATTATATTTAGAATATAAAGACTCCAAAAACCAAAAAATTATTGAGGTAAATATCAAAAAAAATCACAGCGGCACCAAACAAACTTTAGTCTATCATTTTAAAATACCAACCCAATCCTTCCAAAAAGTAGGTTATGTTTTACCTTATCAAATAGCAACTCATTAAGGAGTAAAAAATGAATAATTAAGAAAAAATTAACCACATTAAAAATAATTTTTCGATGATTGTTTTATTAAAAAATTAAAAATTCTACCATCAAATTTTAATCGTAAGTATCGATTTCTCTGCCCAATGCATCAAGGCCATAATCCGACTTGTTGTCATATCAAATGAATAACCTTCATTGTTGGAAATGTGTGGTAAAGATTATGATATTATTGATGTTTACAAAGAAATCCGTGGAATTGAAAATTTTAATCATGCCTTCAAAAAAATTTGGCACTTTATGCATACTCAAGAATTTAAAAATTTAATCCAACAAGAATAAAAAATAAATCAACTAACAACTAGCTCTTTCAGAAAACAATATCAAACCAAAACATCTCATCCAATTGATAAAACTCAAATAAAAATCATCAAAAATCAATTATTTAAGAAATATCACCTTTTTATTCAATCAAATAAGAGATTATTACCATTATTTATTAATAGCTACAATAACGAAAGTAAATTGGGTATGACCTATTTAACTCAAACAAGAAAACTTACTTTAGACACCATTAAAGAATTTAAATTCGGTTTAAGCCCCTTTAGCGGATAAACCATTATCTTTTCGTCTTCTCAATTATTGGCAAAAGAAAAACATTGTTATTGCCAAATTAGTTGCATATGATTTTATCAAAAAAAAAACTAACCAAAAAAGTTCAAAATATTTTTTCATAATGCTTTTCATGGTTCCTATCATCATTCCTATAGAAAACGGATATAATAAAACTTTTCACTTTTATCAAAATCATTTTCAAGATACTAGTTATTTTCGACCCAAATATCAAGCCTTAACCAATTTTTGTAAACCCCGACATTTCATTTTAGTTATCGTTTCTTTGAAGTGTTGCCTTATATTAAAAAAACTAAAACCATGATTATTCATGAAGATTTTTTTGACGTTATTAGGGCGACACGGGATTAAAAACATGGCGGGGTTAATTTGTGTCACCCTACTATAAAACTCAAAGTCATCATCACTTAAACAACGACGAAACAGGACGCCAACGCAGTGAAGCGTTAGAAGCTCAACTGAAATCACACCAAATCCCCTATGAAATCCGTAGCATTTTACACGCCTGCAAAGATGTTTATTGAATATGTGATTTTATAATTTAAAAAATAAGCATACAAATGCTTTCTTAATGCCTATAATATCTTATGAAGACGCCTCCAAACGCCAAATATTGGATTTAGCCATTCATTATTTTGGTAAAAATAAAGTAGAAGTAATTAAATTAATTTAAAAAAAGGATAAATAAAATATGAAAAACAACTCCAATCAAGAAATTAGAATCGGAAGGTTAGATTAATAAATCAAATACTCCCACTGATTTATTACAGATCAAATACTTTTTACAAACATTAAAGAAGAATTAATCAACCTCGCCATTATTTCTCATTCTAAAAAGAAGAATACTTACCAAGAAGCCAACTATCTTCCTAAAAACCAAACTCTTTTTGTAGACCTTCAAATCTTAGAAGAAATTAAAACGTTCAAAAAGAATATAATTAATGACAATTTTTATATAAATACCTATTTCATTTAAAACTCAAGAAAATACTAATAACCCTCTTAAAAATCATTTTAATATTTTTTCAAAAGTTAATTATAAAGATGAAACCAAAAATAATATCAAAGAAATGATTGCTAAATTGATATCAACAAATTAATTATACCTACTAAAAAATCCTCAAAAGCTAGATAAATACAATAATTCTATCAAAACTAACTATAAAAAATGCCTAAATATCATCTATTACCGTACAGAAGATTTAAAATACATAAATCTTTTATCACTAAAGATAAACAAGGTTATCGGGTGAAAAAAATCCATCCCATGTATAAATATATCTCCGAAACAAAAAAACTAATTCATTAACATTTTTATAACAGGTTTATCTCTTTTAATATTTTTGTCAAACATTGGTTTAAATGAAGAGTGATATTTAATATAATTATATCGATAATGATAATGATATTCGATATTTGATATTATCGAGATATCATTTTTACCATTTATTAATTATCGATATAAAAATTCTTTCGTCACTATAATTTTTTTAAATTTTTAACTATATAATTAATTTTTAATTTTAAAATAAGGTTAGTTTATGTATTCTGTAATAATTTTAGTTATAATTGTTTTTATAATTAATAAAAAATATTAAGATAATTGGTATAAAATAATGCAAAAATTAAAATAAAAAAATTATTACAAAATATGATTTTTCACATTCAAACAATTAATAAAAAAATAGTTTTTCAATTGGTTAAACAATTTTCTCAAGACCTCAATTTAACAACTATTTTAAAAACAATTCGTATTAATCACAACACTTATTACTATTGGTTAAAAATTGAAGAAAAGTTAAAATTAAAATAAGAAAAATATCTTTTTACAACAAAAAACGCATTCAAACTTTATGTTTGCATTATCAATATTTCTTCGGCCATCGTAAAATTACTAATTTATACCAAAAAACTTTTAACAAACCCATTACTAAAAAAAATTTATCTTATCATGAAAGAAAATAATATTTATTATAAGTTAAGACCTAAAAAAATAAATATTATTATCATAAAAATTTAAAATCTAACCTCCTCCCCAATTTAATTAATCAAGACTTTAACACCTCCCAACCCATGCAAAAACTATTTACCGACGTTAATACTTTATTTTTCCACTTCCAAATATTTATCTATTTTTCGTGCATTATTGATGCTTTTAATAATCAAATTATTGCTTCTCACATCTCTCTAACCACAAAGATAAAGGATTGATTTAAATACAATTAAAAAATTCCTCCTTTGAAAAACCCTTGTATTATTAATTATGACCAAAGCAAAGTTTATCAATCTCTAAAAATACAAAGAGTCTTAACTAAAAAAGGTTTTTATCAGCATGTCCCGCAAAGCAACACCACATGATAACGCCGTGATTGGAGAACTTTTTAGCCAGATGAAAAGTATTTTATTCAACCAAAATCCTTTGTTATTTAAACAATTTCCATGCAAAATCAAAAAAATAATAATCGAAATTCTTTTTGAAATCACCAATGAATTTTAACTAAATTAAATAATTCATCTCCTGTAAAATATTCTCAAACTTTTAGATAAATATTTAATTATCGATAATAAACTTGAAACCTTTTTTAACAAGAGGTTGTTTTACTGTACATTTTTTTAAACAACATGATAAAATAAGGTAAAATATTCTTTTTTTATTTTCTTCATTAGTTTTTAACTTTTTTTATCTAACTATATAGTGTAGGGATAAAATATTTAGAAAAATATCTTTTGAAACTAGCAAATTATGAAAAAACATTAGACACTTTTTAAGTGTAATGAAAATTACTTTATTAGTTTGAAAAGATATGGAATTATCTATTGAATTTTTAATTTTAAAGAGTGATTTTTAAATTAAAATATGTCTAAAAAACGGAACAGCGCACACAATACAAAATGAATTAACACATTTTATAAATTTGATAGTAAAAAAGCAGAACTTTTACATGAAAAAAATGCTATTACCACGAAAATTAATAAATATAATAAAAGAAAAAAAATAATCAATTATTAACTACTCGTCATGATCAACTTGAAAGTTCTCAATGAAATATCATTTCTACAATAGAAAATAATGAAAATAATTCATCAGATGATAATATTCAATATATGAGAAAAAATTATTCTCATACGCCCTTTCATTGATAAACCAGAAAGTTCCAAAAAAACAATTATAAATAATTATAGAAGATTTAATTAATGTTTAAATTATCAAATCAATTTAAAATAATTAGTATTTGTTTATTTATTTTTTTTTATTATTTTTATAAATAAAATAATCAAATTAAAGCAATGAATAATAATGATGATCCTGAAACAAGTAACAATATTTATAATTCTTTAGGAGAATATAGGAAAGATCAAAAATTTATTATTAGAACAACGAACAAAAGCGCAAGAAGTTATTAATGATGAGGAACATCAAGTTTTTCAGAAAATGACAAAAAACTTTTATTTGAACAACTTGAAACGATAATTTTAACTTAACAAAAACACTTAAATATTCAACAACAAATAACTACCAAATTAATTTTTTTAAATCAAATAAAAATATTTGAGTAAAATTATTCATTATTAATGCAAGAAAGGATATAAATAATTAACAAAAAACCACTTTACACTTCAGAAGAACAAATAAATCTTTTAAGAAATAAACAAAATTATGATAAATCAAAATCAAGAAAATATAAATTAAATATTAGAGTAAATGAGAAATTAATCGCTTATTTCTAGAATTAATTTATCTCATAATAACAACTCACAAAAACGTTAAAATAATTATTTTTTTAATCAATTGAATTAAAAATAAAACCTCTCTCTTTGGGGGAAAAAGAGAGGTTTTTTATTTCGAATCACAAGAAAACTAAAAATTTATTAATAAAAAAAATTTCTAATTTTTTTTAAAAAATCCAAAAAAGTAGTCTAATTTATAAATTTATTAAATAAAAATAATTAATTTATTTTTTGTTTTTAAATAAAAAAAATAGTCTTTTGTAATGTTGTGTTTTAATAACATTAATTTATTATAAGATTTAAGATAATAAAATATTTTGTTTTTTAACAATTATAAAAAATTTGAAAATTATAAAATTGTGTATACTTATATATGGCTATACATTTTTTTATTATGTATAGTATATTTAAAAAAAATATATTTAGATAGAGGGTGTAAAAAAATATAAATTAAAAAGATAAAAGTACTATTATAGCTGTAATAATGCAGTATAATATGATCATAATTCTATTATCAAATTGTATTTATATAAGTTTTATAAAATTTTATTATATGGTATATTTAAAAAAATATTTAGAAAGAGGGCGTAAAGAGGCCATAAATTCAATAGACTAACGTACTATCTTATCCGGAATAAGGGCGCAAAAGATGCGCATAATTCCGCTATTTAACGTATAGCCTGGAGTGATAATCTCCAGAGGTCACGTAAACACTGTAAGGTGGGCTTGATTAATTATCTTGAAAGAGTAATTAATAACAGCAAAAGCACGCAAGCGCGATGAGACGAAATATCTAGTCAATAAGTTGGCGCCAGACCAGAAGTTAAGGAGAAGGTGAAAATCCCTAAGCGATTAAAAGTGCATATAATGATTAATACAAAATCCGCAGAAAGATATTGACACTGTGATGAAAAAGATTAATGAAAATATTATTCGTTTCATTAGGGCGCCCAAGATGCCTAAATATCGTGTGATTTAACCAATCACCAGTGCGATTAAACACTGAAAGGCTAAGAACGGTTCTTTAAAGGAAACAATAAAGAATTACAGCAGTTCTTAAAAGCGGATTGCGATGAAGTAGTTAGTCAAGAAGATACCGCCACCGAATGATTCTAAGGATAAGTCTGAAAGGACCTAAGAAGTTAAGTAGATGTAATAAGCTAACCTTTCTCATAAACTATTATAAGCGAGCAGTCTTGAGTCTATCAATATTTTTCATGAGTATTGGGTAGTTTATCAATTAACAAAAAACCAGGAATCTCACCATTAGCAAAATGGTCACTTCCCCTAACGGATTAAGGTAGATATTTAGAGTAACTGGGAGAATCCTAAAGGCTAGTTATTCAATTAACTAATAATGAAATAATAAAAGTCATTAGGCCCAAGGAGAAAGAGACTTTTTAGTAGTCGGAGGAGCCAAAACTTAATTTGGAATAATTAAGTTAATCGCCCTCCCAGGACGAAGGTTAACGACCTTTATAGGGCGAAATAAGTCAGTAATTTATTGTGCAGATAAAATTTTTCCATGGTATTAACAATATAAGTGCTACAGGTGATTATAATCAACAACTAACCAGTGGTGACATTAAGTTAGTCTTCGTAAGAAGGTAAATTATGGCAAGCCGGATGCTTGGAAACTTGCTTGTCCGGTTTAGATGGGGGCTGTTTGTAATAGATAATCGAAAATATAAATTGGGATGATTAAAACGCAAATATTCTATCCATATAAATTATCTGTAAGATTAAATTATTTAATCCCTTTTCCTGTATATATTTATAATGAAAAATAAATTTCATGAATGCCTTTAATCTTTAAAAGATTAGAAACAACGCACCTAACACTTCTCGTAGAATTATGTCGTAACTTTGATCTCCCTAAAAGCACCACAAAAAGGTTAAAACTAACAGCTGTTAGGCTCAAGGGAAAAGCGAAACTTAGAGTAGTCGTCAGTTTAATTCTAGAATTGGAATATTTTAGAAGAACCTGACCACGGCGAAGGGTAATAACCTTTACATGGCGAAAGAGTTTCAATATCTGTAATCAGATATTAGGCGCCGGATGCTTGGAAACTTGCTTGTCCGGTTCTGTGGGGAGCTAATTTCGAATATGAAAGTAAAATTATCAATGCACACTTTCTAAACCGAGTTAATCTATCCCGATTGATATGAGACCGCATAAAAATCTAAAGATTGGCTTGGCAAATTATCTCGAAAGAGTAATAAGTAATAGCAAAAGCATGAAAGCGATGTAAAATAAAACAACTAAATTGAAAGCATTCGCAAGGTTAGCAGTAATGGAAAAGGTGAAATTCCCTAAACGGTTAAAATATTGTTAATAAATAAACCTCGATGGCAAGTGTTGTTATAAGCCAAGAGCTCTAAGACGCTTAATTTAGTAAATCTTTCGCAAATTAAGATTATTCCTAGTAATCCTTTGATGGATCACTTAGAGAGCAAAATTCGTTCTTAGAAAAGAATAAATAAATTTTCGAAACAAAGAACGTAAACTGTACCTAAAACTGCACGTAGAATTTATGAGTAACTTTGATCTCCCTAAAAGCACCACAAAAAGGTTAAAACTAACAGCTGTTAGGCTCAAGGGAAAAGCGAAACTTAGAGTAGTCGTCAGTTTAATTCTAGAATTGGAATATTTTAGAAGAACCTGACCACGGCGAAGGGTAATAACCTTTACATGGCGAAAGAGTTTCAATATCTGTAATCAGATATTAGGCGCCGGATGCTTGGAAACTTGCTTGTCCGGTTCTGTGGGGGGCTAGTTTGAAATATATAATGAAATAAATTTATTATTAAACTCAACTATTCTATCCTGATTATTATAATTAATGCAAAAAATTAAAAATATTTATTTTTTATTTATAATAATTATTATTTCAATAATCGTTTATAACTCATACAATACAATTAAGCCGAATAATTCTAATTTTAAAATAATAAATAAATCTGATAATAATTATGATGATCGAATATCTGAAAATAGTTTTGATTCAACTTCTACAACGCAAACCTGGGCGCCAAAGAGGCCTAAATTTCGTGCTATTCAACCAATAGCCAGGGCTGATAAACCCTGAAAGGATATGGTCGGTCGGGTAGACGAAAGAATGTCAGATTAGAGCAGACCATAAAAGCAGGTTGCGACGAAAGCAAATTAGTCAAGAGGACACTGCCA
>JAOSIP010000119.1:0-1333 GCA_030586815.1 Candidatus Phytoplasma planchoniae | reverse complement strand
ACTCTCAACCCAACTACCTCAACGATAACAATGAATACAAATAAAAATGTAAAAAAATAGCTCAATCCAACCACTTCAATCCAATAACAAATATAAGATAATAGAATTAAGAAATACAAACAAAACTCGTTAATGAAACTTGATTAAAACTCTACCCAACCACTTCAATTCTATAAAAAAAAACAAGAGAATAGAGTTGAGAATTACAAACAAAGCTCTTTGATAAAATTTAATTAAACTCTCAATGCATACTTTTAGCAAAAACTTAAAAGACTGGAGTTGAAATCATGAAACTTTACTCTTGATTGATTTGTTTTAATGAAACATCTGTATTAAGGATTAAAAGTTATTTTTAAAATATCAAAACTTATAAAAACAAATGAAAGAAAAATATTTCTACTCAATATGACTGTTAGACATAGAAACTAATTATTACTGTGCCAACAGGCGGATAGTTGGTCAATTGATTAATGGGTTGGTTGACTAAATACACTTTTTTAACAATCAATATATTTGAATTGATTGATCCAAGGGATCGGTCAACTAAAAAATGGGGGTGCTTTTGAATTTTTTGATCAGTTTGGTTGATTAACTAACTTAAATAAACTGACACTTTTTTAGAAAAAATGCTATAATTTTCTTTAGAAAAATTAAATTGATGCACCATTTTTTATTTTAAACTAAACCAAAAAACTTTCCAACTATATAAAATATACCTATTAAATCATTTCTAATTAAATCAAGTTTAGTTAGAAAATTCAATTAAAAATATGTTTATTAAAAAAATATAATGCATAAGAAAATTAAAGTATTTATTAAGCTAAAATAATTATTTACAAATTATTCAAGAATCCTAAGGTGCAAAAAAACTCATTTTATCTCTCTTTAGAAATAATTTATTTTTAAACATTTTTAAAAACTTTAGAAAAAATTTAAAAAGAATTTTAGAGCAAGGTAATATTAGAAAATCGACTCTTATTATAATAAAAATCTTAACATCATTTTGGCATTACTTTGAACTTGTAATAATTGATCACTTTGTCTTTCAACCTCTTTTTTTTTATATTTATCTTTCTCATATAAATTAATTAAACATTAAAGTATAAATATTAAATTTAATATAATTATTTATTATTATTAAAAGTTATATAATTATAAAATTAGTATAATTTTTTATTACTTTTAATAATTAATTTATGGGTGGGATATATTAGAATAACTTTTAGCATGAACAGCATTTTCCATAGCTCCCATAAAACTCAAAGTAGCTTTTTTTTGATGTTCTTCAGGTAAACAAGCTCTAACTAAAACAGGCATACCAATATCCCCTTGA
>JAOSIP010000118.1:0-1333 GCA_030586815.1 Candidatus Phytoplasma planchoniae | reverse complement strand
GAATACCAAAATAAATGCGATGAATACCAATCGCACTTAAATTCTCTTCAACCTCAAATAGAATCTTTAAAACTACAACAACAAAAACTAGAAAAACAACGCGACGAAAAACGCCAAGAAGTTAATAGATTAAAAATTGATAGAAAAGCTAACGAAGATAAAATCGACAAACTCCAAGCTGAAATTTTGGAAATAGTTGGTAAAATCGACGAAATAAAAATTCAAATTGGTAAATTAGAAAATAAACAAGAATACTACCAAGATATGTTAACTCGTGCCGAAAAATATAAAAGAACATTAGAAGAACGATATGAAAGATCCGAAAAACAAGATAAAGATTTGATTATTTCTAAACTAAACTCCCTCTATGAAATCTCCTACTAAATCAAGATATAACAATCAAGAGAATTAATTTACATGGTTAAAATCCGAAAATTTTAAAAGATATATCACTGATTCCTATTATAAAAAAACTTGCATATATTTGTTTGGGGGGTTAATTGCAAGTATTTCGGGACTAATTGTAACTTTTTATTTTACTCATTATAATTATTTAAAAAATGATATAAATTCATTGTTAAAAAGAGTAGAATTATTAGAGCAAAAAGTAGATAAAACTATAAAAGAAACCCACCGAAACTTTTTGGAAACGAACAAAAATTTCTACACAGTATTATACAAATATCAAAAAGAAAGTAAATAATTGATTTAACTATGAATTTAAAAGAAATCTTTTTAAAATATATACATAAATTTGGTATTTTCATAATAATTTTTTTAAATATAATAATTATTTGTAGAATTATTTTGTTTTATCAAAATAAAAAAGCTATTGTTGATTTAAATAACAAAATTATATCTTTAGAATCAAAAATTATCTATTTAAAAGAAACGATAAACAACGGATTAGAAGAAAAACGAAATCAAAAATGATAGAATTAGAAAAGCAATTAACAAAACCTTCTAATTCTGTATTTTCTGCAACTAAATTTTCTCAACCCCAAAATTTTTTCTCAGAAAACTTTAACTAAATAAAAAATAATTAATCCAACAAAATATTTTCAATCATAACTCTTTAAACAAGAGTCTTTTTTTATTGCCATTAAATAAATGAATATTTTTATTAACTAAACAAAAAAAGGAGTTTTTATAATATGAACAATTTAAAAAAATTAATAAAAGAAATTATTTTTCTAATTATCGGTGTCATGATCGTTTTTGCTCCCGCTTATTTTATAAAAAACATCATTACACCAAAGTTTTATTGAATTAGATGAAAGTTTTAACCGATTAGGAAAAAAATTAGATGAAGCTAGAAAACAATCCAATAATA
>JAOSIP010000117.1:0-1340 GCA_030586815.1 Candidatus Phytoplasma planchoniae | reverse complement strand
AGCAAGAGCTTGATCTTCAAGGATTGGAAATTCTTTGCCTTGCTTTTGTTTTGATGCTCACAAAAATAATTTCTTTTTGAAAAACTCTTTGTCTCACTTTATCTCATGAATAGGAAGTATTAATCTACCAAAAACCGAGTGGGAAGAATGTATTTATACCCCCATAAGTTTTTCTTTCAAAAACTAATTGTTAGACAGCAGAAAATTTGTTATAACGGTCGGATCAGTCGACCAATTGGTTGACCGACTGGTTGAGACAAACTAACATCTCTCTAGAAAATGGCTATAACTTTATCTAGAAAAGTCAGATTGATGAACCGTTTTTTTTATTTGAAACTAGATTTAAAGAGATTTCTAACCATATAAAATAGATCTATTAAATCATTTTAAATCAAATCTAGTTTGGTTAGAAAGTTTAGTAAAAAATCTATTTGTTCATAAAATACAGTGTATAAGAAAATCCATTATAATTTTTTCTAGAAAAATTAGATTGATGAACCATTTTTTTATTGGAAACTAGACTTAAAGATCTTTCTATCCATATAAAATACATCTATTAATTTTTTTAAATCAAACCCGGTTTAGCTAGAAAGTTCAGTCAAAGATATGTTCATCCAGAAAATATAGTGCGTTAGAAAATTCAAGTTTCTTTGTTAAACCAAAATAATTTTTTTCTCCTTATTTTCAAAGATTTAGAGCATCATTCAAAAAATATTTTTAGAGCAAAGATAATCATAGGAAACTAAAGCACTTGAAATATATGAAAACCTATTACCTAGTTTTTTAAGGTCTTCAATCTTGAGCTCCATAATACTTTACTCTGTATTTGTGCTTGCATACTTGATTAAAATCTACAATTAAATCTACACTCAAGCACACACATTAGATCACAATAATTGTTTGCTCGTCATCAAAAGTCACATTGACCCTAAGGTCAACATGTGATATTCTCCATTGGGTGACTAATCTATCGTGCTTATGTTCTTTAGTTTCTAGCAGTTAGCTAAGAATGGTTAAAAATATAACTTTGGATTGTGTTTCTTGTCAATTGGCTAAATAGTCTACATTACCTTGTTTAACTAGTGATGTAATTGCTTTCACACCTTTTGCTTTCATACATTATGGTATATGGTTCCTCTCCACATGTTTTATAGGAGGTTTTGTTAAGTGTTATTTTCTTACAATTTTATACCTATATTTAGTGTCATTTATTAGTCGGGATTTTTATTATCTTTATGGATAAGTTGGACAAATACTAATTTAGGATATTTTTTAGGTATATTATGGGATATTCCTATAGCTAGTTTAATAGCCATTATTACTTTAATACATTTTTTATT
>JAOSIP010000116.1:0-1352 GCA_030586815.1 Candidatus Phytoplasma planchoniae | reverse complement strand
TTTTTCGGAATACTATTGATATTCATGGTGGAGGTCATGATTTAAAATATGTAACGCTTTAGTTGCAAATCTGTGCTTTGCTAAACCTGCAATTATAGAAGTCCATGATACCACGTTCCAATCTAAATTTCCAAAGCATTAAGCTTCAAACTATCTATTTATTAGATATAACGAAGAAGCATCAATTTGGATCTCTTATTAAAAAAAAAAACATAAGGGTTAATTTGTTGATTGGTAGATCCATGTCTAAGTTGAACCTGCCATCATCCATTTAGATTTTTATTAATTTCCATACATGAGTCCACAAAAAATATTGTATGGTTGCCACTTGGACCATACTTGACCAACCTTCACTTGGTGGCTTTAATTTTCCTCTTTATTGCCCCAAGTTTAGTTTCATTATCACCATGTCACTATTCATAACCATACAATTACTAGTAATTACTTATTGAATAACTTGTAGCCGCAGGTATCAACTGTTACCCATTTTTCTAGTTCCACTCCTCAACAAACTAGCAAATATAATTGCATCAACCCCAATCATAGTATTTTTAATTTGATTGAATAGCTCAAATGCTTCACAAGAATCCAAATTCTTGACATAGCCATTAACTATTGTGTTGTAAGAAACCAAGTTCTTCTCAAATAGTAATTCAAATGCTTTCCTAGCATCTTCCATCCTAACCAGTTGTTATAGTACTCTGCGGTCTCCCTATTTGAAATAAAAAGTAAGAATACAAGTTTGCTGGCCAAATTTCTTAGTTAAACACAAGTTTGAATGCTTGGCTATTGTTTGATTAATTAGTTACTGTAGCTATCTATTGCCAAATTATTTAGTATGTGGGGCAATGTTCTTGTAAAATATTATTTTGCAGGACAAGTTTTAGGCATTATCTTCTCAGTTAAGTGAATATTCTACATCAATGGCAGAGGATGAGATTTTTAAACAAGTTTTGGGACCAGAAAGACATGGTCGTGTGCGTAGATATGGCTTAGGTCCTACTCCAAGTTCTATATTTGGGTCATCTTTATCACGTTCTCAATTATTAAACATGTTGGAAACTACCAATAAAAGGAATAAAATGATGCAATCTATGTTAGATGATATGAGAAAGGAGAATAAAGAGGAGAGAAAGAGGAATGAAGAGGAGAGAAGGAGGAATGAAGAGGAGAGAAAGAAAATGGAGAAAAAGTATGAAGAATTACGTGCTTTGATAGAGGGGAGATTATTACCTAGTTCTTCTTTAAGTGAGTTATTTATAAAAATTTTTCTTCTTTATTTCAATAATTATGATTAGTGAATAGCAAATGTCTTGATATCTTATAATTAGTTAACTTAATATCTTAAAGTT
>JAOSIP010000115.1:0-1354 GCA_030586815.1 Candidatus Phytoplasma planchoniae | reverse complement strand
ATCTAAATTTTGGTATTCATTTTTTCCACGCTCCAACTTAAAATTATCAATTATTGAACAAATTTTTCTCAGCAACCAAACATGAAAAATCTCTAGCGCTTTGGTTGATATAATTTTGTTTCAGGATGGTATTTGTTTTTAAGTTTTGCAAATAAAAATCCATTTGGGTAAGGATTGTTCTGAGAATCCATCAGTGTTCTCCATCACGGCCATTTTATTCTCCCAATTCATCCTCCCCATCCCCGACGAGTCCAGGACACCACCCACCAGCTCACTGCCAAGTTCAACCTCTTAATCTCTGCCAAAAACTCCCAAAGCAAGATCACCTATTTGTGTGATCCCATTGCCATAATTGCCTTCTCGGATCAAGTCCTCACCGTCGGTCATTTATGCGTAGATTGTTTCTTGAAGAATTTAATTTTGAAATTATATTTATTATATTATGATTGGAGAGCCTAATTTAAGAAATTTAATTTTCATTATTTAATTTCTGATTTGAGGAACTTAAGCGAAGGAATTAAAACTTACAGGTTTTTGCTCTATAGTTCATAGCCAGAGGGCCCTAAGATGCAATTTTTGCAAATTAGATTATGCATGTATACATATAGCTGGAGTGCTATAAGGAGGAGAACCCGACCTCTCTGTCTCTCTCTTGTCTGTACTTCGGGAGCCAAGCTTGGTGTCGTCGTCGTTGTGAAGCTGCTACCCAAGGGATCGCTAATGAGCTCTATATATATATATATATATATATCCCTCTCGTTTCTAGGGGTGTATGCTGCAAGCGGGGCTGAGGAGCTGGTGTGCCGATAAGGTTGGTACAAATGGTTGGAGAGGGCTATGGAAGGGGAAGGAAACCGGTTGGTGTTTTTTGGGCAACGGGAGAGGCGGCCATGCATGTATACACACGCACAGGTCAATGTGGTGTGTTGGGTCGCACACTGCCGAGTGAGTCAGGGTTGTGTGGGGAGTCTAGCTGTAGAGGGAACAGCCACTAGTGGTGGCAAAGGCGGCTGCCGGTGGCGGCAGAATAGTCGCCAATGGCCGGAGGTGTCAGGTGTCCGGTGTAACAAAAGAGAAGAAGTAGAGAAAGAAGGTGAGTGTTGGGTGTGTACTAGACCAATTGAACCAGTCTAGTTTGGACTGACTAAACCGGTCTGGTTCAAGTTATTATTAAATAATTTTATTTATTTATTTAATTTATTATGGTTTATTAATTGTTTTGATTATTTATTTATCAAATAAACTGATTATAAATATATTTTAACATTTAGTTTCATAATAAGGAATACGAGGAATTGCATTTAATAACTCTTTTGTATAGAAATGCATAGGTTTTTGAAAAATTTCTTTTGTT
>JAOSIP010000114.1:0-1356 GCA_030586815.1 Candidatus Phytoplasma planchoniae | reverse complement strand
TCTATTTCTAGCATAATAATCATTTTGATTAGTTTCATCTTCCAAAAAAGAAATTTTTTTTTGGTTAGCATAATTAATAATTTTGTTTTTAGAAAGATATAAAAACGGTTTTATCAAAAAGGGAAGGAAAACGGTCGATGTGCTCTCCACAATTCATCATATTTGGAAGTTCCAATAGATAACACTTACAGTGCTAAGTCCCATGTCATTGCCCTGAATGGCAATTGCCTCCTCAATCTGCAAGATCTCAGATTCTAAGGTGTACACTCGTTCCAATATCTCCGGAGTGCTAACAAAACGAACAAATCTATGCAGAAAAACACAAAAAAGTGATTTTATGTTTTTTCTCATTTGATAGAAACATGTATGAGCCCAAATCCTATTGTTTTCAAAATCCAAATAGAAGGGTTACATTAATGAGACAAAACAGATGCTGAGCTGGGACATCAGCTTCAACACTGAATAATGACAAGTTCGCAACACTAAAAACATCCATCTTCACTTAATGGATCAGAGATTCAAATCAGATGACAGCATGTAAGTCAGGAGGCCAAGATCTACTCTTCTATGAAAAAGTATTTCCCGAACAAATGGTTCTCAATCCATGACCAGTGGCAATTACCAAGTCAGAGGAATGTAAACAATGCAACTAAGTAGCTAATGCGGAACGGGACAAACAATACCTACTGCACAAATGGTTTACACCTAGAGCCTAAGAAACATGGATCGAGAAATGGAATCATATTGAATGGATGCTAACATAAATATATTTTTTATTCATGTGCATCTGAAAGGTGTTGTTATGGAGACATATGATTCAAGTAGCTGAGTTAGAAAAAAAGCTTAAATGACTTGCCTTCTGAAGGGTAATATGACAATCTCATGACCTTGGAGAAGAATTCCTCACCTTAATTATGAATAGATGGCAGATAGGTTCATGACAGATAATATTATCTACATCTTTTCAAAATTCAATATAACTAGCTCTGAGGTAACAACCATATATTATTTTGTATATAAAAGGTGTCCCATGTCGCAAGACTCCTCGATTTTTGTGAGGATCGGGAGGAGAGACCCAACATAAAGTTCACTTTCAACATCTTGGATTTTATGTCTAACATCATGAAATTCTTATCTGCAAACTTCTGATTGCAGTTTCTGCAGCAACAAGTAAATGAGGCCCTCTGTTTTCTGATTAAAAACTATGCATTTCCTTGTGAAGCAAACCCTTCTGAAACCAGAGGAAATCAAACCTTGAACCAATTGACATTCCAAATTAAATTTGTAGCCATGTCATATTAACATACACACTGATTTGTGTTAACAAAACTTTTACAAATCATATGAGCCAGCATG
>JAOSIP010000113.1:0-1372 GCA_030586815.1 Candidatus Phytoplasma planchoniae | reverse complement strand
ATATGGAAGAAACAAGGGGCCTCGATTGGTGGATTGTTTTTGATTTTTGGTGGCTTTTGAGTCGTGAAGATTTGCCTACCAGAATCCTCCCGATTTGCGTGAATTCCTTGGGGGAAACATGAGGAGGAGTGGAAATGAAAGAGAGGGAAAAGAAAGGAGCTGGAATGAGTGAAAAGAAATAAGAGAGAAAAGGGTCTTCGATTAGTGGTTTGTTTTTGATTTTTGCTGGGGTTTTGACTCGTTGGGATTAGTGTCCAAGATTCCTCCAGATTGGCCTCCATTCTTTGAGCGAATCAAGAGATAGGATAGGAATGAAAGAAAGGAGAAAAGGAAAGAGGAGAAAAGGTGGAAAATATGGAAGAAACAAGAGGCCTCGATTGGTGGATTGTTTTTGATTTTTGGTGGCTTTTGACTCGTGGAGATTTGCCTCTAGGAATCCTCCCGATTTGCTTGAATTCATTGTGGGATACATAAGTAGGAGTGGAAATGAAGGAGGGGGAAAAGAAAGGAGGAGGAATGAGTGAAAAGAAATGAGAGAATAAAGGGGCTTCAATTAGTGCTTTGTTTTTGATTTTTGGGAGGTTTTGATTTGTTGGGATTTGTGTCCAAGAATCCTCCCGATTCACCTCAATTCTTTAAGGGAATCAAGAGACGGAATAAGAATGAAGGAAAGGAGAAAAGGAATGTGGAGAAAAGGAGGAAAATATGGAAGAAACAAGAGGCCTGGATTGTTGGATTATTTTTTATTTTTGGTGGCTTTTGACTCGTGGAGATTTACCTCCCAGAATCCTCCCGATTGGCTTGAATTCCTTGTGGGAAACAAGAGGAGGAGTTGAAAGGAAGGTGGGGGTATAGAAAGGAGGAGGAATGAGTGAAAAGAAATGAGAGAGAAAAAAGGGGCTTCAATTGGTGCTTTGTTTTTGATTTTTGGGGGGGTTTTCACTCGTTGGGATTAGTGTCCAAGATTCCTCCAGATTCGCCTAAATTCCTTGAGGGAATCAAGAGACGGAATAGAAAAGAAGGAAAGGAGAAAAGGAAAGATGAGAAAAGGAGGAAAATGTGGAAGTAATAAGAGGCCTCAATTGGTGGATTGTTTTTGATTTTCGAGGGCTTTTGACTCGTCGAGATTTGCCTCCCAGAATCCTCCTGATTTGTGTGAATTCGTTGGGGGAAACATGAGGAGGAGTGGAAATGAAAGAGAGGGAAGAGAAAAGAGGAGGAATGAGTGAAAACAAAAATGGGAGAAAAGGGGCTTCGATTTGTGGTTTATTTTTTATTTTTTATTTATTTTTATTATGATAATGGATAAATTTTTTTTGTAAATTGGTATCAGAAATATAAGTGTAAATTTGAGTTGTTTTTAAATGGTTAT
>JAOSIP010000112.1:0-1372 GCA_030586815.1 Candidatus Phytoplasma planchoniae | reverse complement strand
AGAAACAAGAACGATAAGAACAAATAGCTAATTAACCGTGAGGAGAAATTAGTTCTCGAAAGAGAGTAAATTATGGAAAGCCGGATGCTGGGAAACTTGCTTGTCCGGTTTGGACGGGGGCTGATTGTAAATAAAACAGCAAAAACGAATCGCTGAATGAAACGCAATTAATCTATCCGTATTATAAAACATTATAATGAACCTTTCGTTCCTGAATCACATGATCAACAAGAAATAGATAATAAATATTTCTATAACGATAATAATCAATTATTTAAAATCACAGATAAAGATAATAAAATTAAAATTATTTATGAATATGATAATCAAAATATCTTAAGAAAAAAAATTAAATTTTATTTAAATTATAATGGCAATTGTTATAAAAATGTTTTTATTTACAAATACAATACACAAAATCAAAAAATTTATAAAATATATCAAGAACTTATAAAACCAAAAAAAAGTATATTTCGTTTTTTCAAACCAGAAAAACATATTAAATATCAAAATAACATGTATTACGAATATAAATATAACGATAAAAAACAAAAAAAATTAAAAATTTGTTATTTTGGAAATAAAATTAGTAAATTTAAATATCAATATAAAGACTTTTAATTGTATAAATAATCAAATATATTAAATAATTCAATAAATAATATATAATTCAATAAAAAAACAAATTATAATTTTTAATGATTATAATTTGTTTTTTATTTTTTTATTATATAAACGATTTAAATTATATTTTTTACAAAAATTTAATAATAAATTTAGATTAATTTTTTCTTTGTAAGTTTGTGTGTAATCAAAAGATAATGGAACAGTTTTATCAATAGTTATTAATAAACGATTTAAATGGATTCTATCTTTAAATGATTCTATTTTGGTTCTCAAATTATCAGGAATTTCTTTTAAATTAATTAATAAATTATCTAAATTATTAAATTGATGCAATAATTTAAGAGCAGTTTTAGGGCCTATTCCTGGAATTCCTACAATATTATCAGAATTATCTCCAACCATACTTTTGAAATCAACTATTTGTTCAGGTTTTAACTGATATTTTCTATTTAATAATTCTATATCAAAATTACTAATTGTAGTTACACCTTTTTTTATTAAACGAATTGTAATATAATTGTTAATCAACTGCAAAAAATCTTGATCACTAGAATAAATATCTGTAGCGATTTGATGAGAACTAGCTTGTTGAGCAATAGTACCAATGATATCGTCAGCTTCATAAATACGGATAGATTATTGGCGTTTCTTTGATAGGATTTGTTTTTCTATTAAATATTACCAACAGCCCCCGTCCAAACGGTGCGAGCAAGTTTCCAAGCACACCGCTTTCCATAATTTATCC
>JAOSIP010000111.1:0-1383 GCA_030586815.1 Candidatus Phytoplasma planchoniae | reverse complement strand
AAAATAAATTAAAATAACTAGTTTAATATAAAAATAGCCAATAAATTTGTAATATTAAATAAAATTTAGTCCTCGGCAACTATACCAAAAACTTGATTAGGTGAAATAGTAGCAAATATACTAGATTATATCAAGTAATGTAAAATGGATTTGAGTCTAAGTATCGATCCCTCAAATATTAAATTATTTAAACACTAAAATAACTAGAATTGCCTATTTTAAGTTAAACTAATCAAATAAATTGAAAATATAAATTCTAAGATAAGAAATTAAAATTAGGCAGAAAATGAAGCAATGAAAAATGAATGACTTAAAGCAACTAAGACACATATTTGACCTAGCTACATGCAAAAAAATTTTTAGATTTTATGCAAATTGGATTTTACTAATTGAATTTGTTGTTGTGAAATTTCCTTATGTATTCATTACCTGATCTCTTGTCTATAACAAATTTATTTTCAGTTATTTTGTTTTCAAATCAATAAAAATTGAAAACACATTATGTTTTATGAAATTTTTAGGTTAAACCTAAAAATCGCACAAAAAACTAAATCTATCTTTGGTCAGTTTTATGAATATATTATTTGATACAAAAGAGACTAAACCCTAACTCACATCTCTCAATATCCTAAGGTTAATCATCAAATCAAGCAAATAATAGCCAGTTATTAACAAGCATTAAGAATAGCATCAAACAATGATGGAAAATTTAATGTGTAATTAGACATACATGTTTAAAAAAATAATTGATCTCCAATATAGTTTTGGACAAAACTGTTGGGAATCGAGGCGCAGCGGAAGCAAAACATTTTAAAATTTATTCCCAAAAACCAGGGATCTCTTTGTTGTAATTCAGAAATAAAAGTAATAAGTAAAAGTCGGATGACTTACTTGAATCAGTTTTAAATCGGAAGCTTTTACGCAAACCACTTGAGTTGAATATCCGTGTCACGATCTGTCACGATCGATCTTTTAATCAGACGCACACGTGCACGTCCTCTAGGATATCCACACCAGATAATGCTCGTACAAATTTGAGGAAACTATTTCCTCCGATTAAGTCACACAATGGATTGAATTTTTCTTTTTCTCCTCAATTTTACCGATCGGTCAATTGTCTGATCTTTCTTGCGTGTTTGCTACCGACGGAGAGAAAAAGAAAACAGAGACCGGCAACACTTTTCTGCCAAGAACAAGAATGAACAGAGACCTTCTCTGTTTTCTGATTTTCTGCCAAGAAGAAGATCACCTTCTATTGTGCGTTGTAAAAATATAGATAAGATGGATGGTAGAGCAAGGGGTTATATGCGAAAATTCGGCTTATCTAGAATTAATTTTCGTTTATTAGCTAATAAAGGTGAAATTCCTGGAATTATAAAAATG
>JAOSIP010000110.1:0-1387 GCA_030586815.1 Candidatus Phytoplasma planchoniae | reverse complement strand
CTTTGATACCATCAATCATGAGATTCTGATGAGAACCATAAATCAGTTCATCAAAAAGAATAAAACGCTATCAACCATTAACAAATGGTTAAAAGCGGGGTTCATGAAAGATGGCATCAAATATGAACCTTATCGGGTTCTCCCCAAGGAGGGATTATCTCCCCCTTGCTGGCGAATGTATATTTACATTACATCGACCTGAAAATGGAAGAACTGATTAAAGAAGGAAAACCAATTAGGAAGAGTAACCCAGAATATTGGAAGGCATGGAAAACACACCAACACCATATAAACTGGAGATTGATAGACACATCAACCTAAATCTAAATCCAAGAGTTGAATATATATATCCGTTATGCTGATGACTTTATTATTGGCGTTAAGGGAGAATATAACGAGGCATATAATATCAAAAACCAAGTAACGCGATGGCTAACGCAAGACCTGAACCTTACGATCAGTAAAGATAAATCGAAAATTGTGAAAGCCAGTAAAGGAACGAGGTTTCTATCCTACATGATAAAGGTCAACCCCACCAATAAAACTAGGGAAAGGAAAATCACCAGAAATTCCTTAAACGGTCAAGTTCAAATCCAAATTCCCAAGGCGAAAGCTAAAGAATATGGGGAGGAATACAATTGGTTAAAGAATGGAAAAGTGAAGCATGACGAAACATTAGCAGATAGAGACGAGTTAGAAATAATCCGAACCTATCCAAACAATAGTTAGAGGAATTACCCAATATTTTTGTTTAGCTAACAATCTCGGTGTCTTAACCCATTTAAATTATCTAGCTGAGTATAGCTGTTTGAAAACGTTGGCAAGGAAACGGAAAACGTCAATTGCCAAAGTTCGAAAGAAATGTAAAATTGGTTCAACTTGGGGTATTTCTTATCTTAATAAAAAGGAAACCCAATACGAACCATGGAATGTTTACACTTGGGACAGAATTAAAAAAATGCGTAATTACAAGGGAAATCCGGATATTACCATCAATAAGTATATTTTCCAAGGTCGCACCCATCTAACTGACCGTCTGAAAGCGGATCGTTGTGAGAACTGCGACAAAACAACCCAACTACAAATTCATCACATTGGTACGGTCCGCAATGCGCATCGCTGAAGTATCATGAATAAAAGAACAAAGGTATTATGTAAAGATTGTCATCGCAAGATAATCAATCAACAAATATATGATATCAAAAATAACAAGAACAATAAGAATAAATAGCTAATCGACCGTGAGGGGAAATTAGTTCTCGAAAGAGAGTGAATTATGGAAAGCCGGATGCTTGGAAACTTGCTTGTCCGGTTTGGACGGGGGCTGATTGTAAATAAACAGCAAAGATAAATCGCTGAATAAAACGCAATTAATCTATCCGTATAT
>JAOSIP010000011.1:0-22244 GCA_030586815.1 Candidatus Phytoplasma planchoniae | reverse complement strand
ATAATTATTAGAAATTATGTTATCATGAAATTAAGTTGAATAAACTCAAATTTTGTTTTCTGAAAGGAAAACGAGATATTAAGTCGTTAAAGTTAAAAACGGCCTAATTATTTATTTGTGTTTGTTGTTTTAAACAGGTACCACTTTACATATTTCCATGTGACATATTTATTCGTTATAAAAGGAGCACCAAAAAGTTTATATAAAAAAGGTTTTAAAGAACGGAATGGATCTAAATCTGTAATACTTCCAATTTCTGTAGCGTTAATATATTTTTACGGTGTTCATACCATTCTTTGTTACGTTGTTCTAAATTGATTTTCATTTTTTGTTCTCGCTTCATATTTATTTTTTTATTTGGTTGACATAAAAAGAAAAAGACCCCTCCCTAGAAAGGGTCTTTTGAAATTAATTAACAAAAAGATTCGTTATCTTTCTTTTTTTGGACATTATTTAATAAAAAACCAATCATGAAACATAAATTAAACAAATAAAACAGTTTAATTTCATACCAAATTGAAAGTTAACAAATAAAGTTAATAAATTATTAATGATAAAAAAACTGGTCATTATGATTAAGGCATAATTTTTGTTGATTTTGTTAAAAAATGTTTTATTAATTATTTATTTTATCAATCTTTTTATTTTTTAAAAAAAGTGATAATAAAGAAAATAAAGATAAAAAAATTGTAATTAAAAAATTATTTTAAATTTTATTTTAAGGTTCTAAAAATTTATATGGAGATTTATTAAATATCAAAATAATCATTCCATATAAAAAACAATGAATTAAAGAAATATAAAAATGTTTTAATTTTAAAAGTAGTTTTGTCTAAAAAAAGTAGTAATAAATAAAAATTAGAGTCAAAAAAATTTCTTTGATATATAAAGTTTCGGATTTTCTATTTTGAAATTCTAACTTAAAAGTAATAAACTCTATAAAATAATAAAACTTAAATATTTTTGTATCTTATTATTTATATTAAACAATAAAAACAAAAAATAAATATTTTATTAACAAAACAGTTTGACGCGAAATATAAATATAATGAAATAAAAGGTTTATGAAATCATTTAATTAAATCTAAAATTATTGAATTAATTATTAATATTTTTTTAATTTTTATGTTCATCAGTTTGTCTTTCTTTTTAGAGGTGGTGGTATTAAATTTAATGTTTCGGTTATATAATTTTTATAAATTCTAAAAAAGAAATTTTCACATTCAACCTTCATATCATCAATATAAAAACGGTCATCTAAAAATTCTTTGGTGAAATGGTACCATAAATAACTATCGTCTTTTTTATAAAGTTTTTTTAAATTCTTCTCTTAATAAATCTCTCAAATCATAGCCAAGATAATTTATCTGATTTTAATATTGCTTGATTTTTTCCATTGTTGGAGACGTTTAGGATAATCATATTGATAAGCGATGTAATAAATATGAGTAGCTTTTTCGCAAGTATTTTTAAAAGTGTATCCCCCTCCCTCATAATAATAATTACTTTGTTTGATGAAAGGTGGGGATGAAGAAAAGATTATGTTCTCGTTTTCAGTCACGAATTGCTTGATAAGGATCATCAGCATCAGGTAAATCAATTTTTAATTCTTTTTTCGAGTGTTAAAGACAAAAAAGATAGATATTTTTAAATTCCTTAGTTAAAACGCGAGGATAATAGTTAAATTTTTGCACTATTTTATGAATCAATGGATAGTGAAGTTCAATTAATTGAGAACGTACCTGCATATTTTTTTTATTTTTTAAAAAAAGTAAAAATAAAACTTTTCTTTCCATATTATTCCTTTGTCAAAATAAATTAGAAAAGCTAAACATAAGAAATCTTTTTTTATTTCTTTTCAAAAACAAAAAAGATCAACTAAGAAAAGCTGATCTTGAACATGATTAACAGATTTTATTAATTGTAATATTTTTGGGGCGAAGTGTGGTGCGTCGTCGGGGTCCCCCTCTGGCTATCGGTTAGATAGCACGAAATTTAGGCATCTTTGGTGCCCATTTTAAGAAGGTAATATATTTTATTAAACCAATTTTAATTTTTTTAGGCATTAAATAATTAATTCCATTTAAAAAGTGGCGCATAAAATTGATAAAAATAATAACAAGCTACTTAAATGATTAGTTTTAGTTTTGTAATTCAAATTAATATTATTGTTATTTTCAAGTAAAATAAAAATTTTGCTTAACATTCTGATATAAAGTGGTTCGTCTGTATCTGTAAAAAAAACATTATTTTGGTTAGTTTTGATTTCAATTCTTTTATAAGAATCTTTATTAAAAAAATTATTACCTGAATCTTGAATATTTATAGATGTGATATTTTTATTTTGTTCTAATTGAGTTGAAAAATCTTTATAAGATAATTTTGTACCTAAATTTATTTGTATTTCTGCTAAAATAATTTGCATAAACCAAAATTATTACGAACACTAATAAAGTAATTTTAATGGCAAAATTTAACATGTTATAACTAATATTTAAAGTTTTAGCAATTTTTTTTAATTTGTTTGCGCAACAAACAAAATTTCAGAAACAGAATATGACCCTTTCTATTTTTTTAATGAAAAATTATTATTTTTTATTTATTTTATAAGAATGATTATCTTGTTGAACGAAAGAATAACTCCCTGAATTACAATTTAATTATAACATATTAATTATTGGCAATAATACTTGTAATAAGATGCTTTTTTAATTTATATTGGTTTAAAATTGTAAATTAATTTTATATCATTATAACATAATTACTAAAGCTAAAGCATATTTATCAGTATGAGTAATAGATATCATAAATTGATTACTGTATTTATCTATTATATAAGGAGCTCCTGTATCATCATTTAGTATAGACCAATCATAATAATTATTAGTTAAATTACCTTTTTTATAAGTTTTAAAGATGGCTTCTTTTGCGGCCCATCTTCCTGCTAAAAAAAAACTTTTACTTTTTAATGAGGTTATTTTTTTATAAATGTGATGTTCTTGAGTAGATAAAATTCGATGAGATATTGAATTTAATCCGATTTTGACAATTTTATTAATTTCAATTAAATCGATACCAATATTTTTCATTTTTTAATTATTACCTTTTATATTTGATTTTTTGTTTGTTCTAAAATTTTATACAACTCTGATTCTTGAATAATAGTAATATTTAAATGTTTAGCTTTTTTTATTTTTTGTTCACTGTAATTTTTTCCGCAAATTAAATAATTAGTTTTTTGAGATAAATTATGCACTATTAAAGCTCCTAATTTTTCTAAATTTTTAGTTATTTGTGAACGTTTATATTTTGTTAATGTGCCTGTAATAATAATTTTTTTGTTATTAAAAAAATTATTATTAATATTATTGATATTATTTTGTATAGAAAAATTTAATTGATGTTTTTTTAGTTGAATTATTTCGTTAATATTTTTTGCATCATTAAAAAAATTATGTATACTATATGCTATTTCTGGTCCTATTTCATTTATATTTATTAAATCTTCTATTTTAGATTGTTTTAAATTATCTATATTATAAAATTTATGAGTTAAAATCCGAGCAATTTTGCTACCAACATGTTTTATTCCTAAGCCAAATAGAACTCGATCAAAAGGTTTTTGTTTACTACTTTCTATAGCTTCTAAAATATTATTAATTTTTTTAATGCCAAAAAAAGGCAATTTTAGTAATTTTTGTTTATGTTGTTTAAGATTGTATAAATCCGAAATTTTTTGGATAATTTTTTTTTGAAATAAAATTGTTAATGTTTTGGAACCTAAAATATTGATGTCCATAGTTTCTCGAGATGCGAAATGAATTATTTTTTGTAATTGTTGTTCGTTACATTCCTGATTAATACAAAAATAATTAATCTCATTATTGTCTTTGTATAACAATGTATCACAAGATGGACACTTTGTGATCATTATAAAAGGTTTAACAGATGCATCTCTTTTATGAGTTATTACTTTAATAATTCTAGGAATAATAGAACCTGATTTTACAATAATTACGCTATCATTAATACGAATATCTTTATTTTGTATATAATTGTAATTATGTAATGTTACACGTGATATTGTGCTTCCATCAATAATAATAGGTACTAGATCTGCTACAGGATTAATTATTCCAGTTCTTCCAACATAAAATAAAATATTTTTAATTATAGTTTCTCCGGTAATAGAATTAAATTTATAAGCAAGAGCATATTTAGGAAATTTATTAGTGTAACCGATTTGTGGATATAAATCAAGTTGATTTATTTTTATAACAATACCATCTACATCATAATTTAAAGATGATTTTAAATCAATATAATGATTGATAAAGTGAGTTAAATCAGACCAAGAATTAATTATATTATAATGCGGATTGACAGAAAAACCTAATTTTTTTAATAATTCTAAAACTTCTTGTTGACTATTAACGATCAAGGATGAATATACAATATTATAAAAAAAAGAAGATAAGTTTCTGGAAGCAACAATATTAGCATTTAATAATCTTACAGTTCCAGAGGCCGCATTACGTGGATTAGCAAAAGATTTTTTTTGTTCTCTATTGTGTTGTTGATTTAATTTTTGAAAATTTTCATAATTAAAAAAAACCTCCCCTCTTACTTCTAAATTTATTGATTGAGAAAGTTTTGACGGAATATCTTTAATGTTTTTAATATTATGAGTTACTAATTCTCCTACTAAACCATTACCCCTTGTAGTAGCTTGTGTTAAAATACCTTGTTCATATTTTAAATTAATAGCTATACCGTCTATTTTTAATTCTGTAATAAAAATACAATGAGGATACTTTTCTTTTATTCTTGTATAAAATTTTTTTACTTTCGTAATATCAAAGGCATTTTCTAATGATAACATAGGTTTACTGTGAGTTATTTTAAGTATTTTTTTTTCATTTAAAGAACTACCTATTTTATCAGTAGGGCTATCTTTTGATTTAAATTGTGGGTATTTATTTTCTAAATATATTAATTCTTGTAATAATGCATCATATTGCTGATCAGTTAAAGAAGATTGGTTTAAATTAAAATACTCGTAATTAGCTTGATTTATTTTTTTAGTTAATTGTTGAATTTTTTTTATAATATTTAACATATTTTTTATCTATTATCCGTATTAAAATTGTAATTTATTATTGATTTATTGATATTTTAAATTTTGGGTTATTTTTTAAATGATATTTTAATTTTAAAAAATAATTATATAAATATTAAAAAAAAATATGCATATTTTGAATATATGCATATGCGAAAATATGATTTTTAATATTATAGATTTTTATATTTATATTTTAATTTTATACTGTAAAACATGATTACATGAAATAATCAATTAAATGAAGATATTTATATATAATAATATTTTTTTATTTAACAGTGTTTATATTTATGAAGTTAATTATCAATTTGTCATTTTTTTACTTACAATAAAATTAATTTTTTATTATATAGTCTCAGTATCTTTTGTAGAACGTTTCTTTTCGGCAATTGACACAAATTCTTCTACCAACAATTCTTCTGCTCCTTGTCCTGGATGGAAAACTTTTGTTTTAACTAAAGTTTCTTCAGGAATAATATTGTTGAATTCTTTTATATACTGCACTTTATTATCGATATAATGATAGATTTTAGTTACTTCACCTTTATTATCGAACAAAAATTTTTGTTCTATTTGATTAGGATTATTCACACTATATTTATTCATTGTAACTAAATCATTTTTATCATTATATGTCATAACGTGAAACGGTATGAAAGTTTTAGTTTTTTGGTCATATATATTTAATATTTCAGTCTTTGTTTTATCCTTATTATAAATTGTAATGAATTCTGTTTGATCATTTTCATTTAAAGTAATTATTTTAAAGAGTTTATTATCTTGATATTCTTCTATTTTGTTATAATCATTATTTTTATCATTAAAAAAGATTTTACGTATTAATTCTCCGAATTTGTTAAAATATTCAATATGATCTATTTTTTCTTCGTTATTATTTTTAAAAACTATAACACTTTGAACAGTTTCATCAGTTAACTTTTGCAAAGAAGCATCGAAGTTTTTTGTTTTTGGTCGAAAGAATTTTGTTTGTAATTTTATATTATCTTGTAAAGAGTTTATTACAGGTTGTAATGATATTTTATTTTGATTAATTTTATTATAACTTTCTAATTGTTGATTATTAATTTTTAATTTTTCATTCTCTTCTTGTATTTCTTCATTATGAGCTAATACATTCATGATAAAAAACATTTGACCTAATAAAATTATACAACTAATAAAAAATAATAATACTTTGTATAATGTGGTGTTTTTTTCGTTATTGTAGTTCATTTGTTTGAGTTTATCTCACTTTCTGATTATTTATATAAATATAATAAAATAAACTTAATTTGCGATAATAAACCATACACAATCCTAATAGATAAAATTTTTAAGTTTTAAACAAACGCAATCTAATTATAACAAAAAATAATATAATAATAAATATTAGTTATTTTAAAATTTTAATTTTTTTAAAAGTATACTAAATGCGATTAAAATGTTTTATGGAGGCAATTATTTAAAATTATATCATTAGTTAAAAAAATTTATTTATGTAATCATTATATGAATAATTATGTTTAAAATTTTAAATAATATTTAATTTATTTTTTATTTATGTCTTAATGCATTATAATTTTAATTATTAGTTAAGTTAGTTATAAAAAAAATTATTAATAATTTTAAAATTTCTAATTATTAAACTATTTATTGTGTTGTTAATTTTATATTAATAGGTAATTAAAAATTAAAATTGAACATTAAATTATTAAAATTTATTTTAGTTATAGAAAAATAAAATGATTTTTTTAATTAAATCGGAACTTATCTAAAAAGAATAATCATAATTAATAATTATTTATTAATACTTAAAATCTCAAATCATAAATGATTTTCGACATTTTGATAATTACTATAATTAAATTTTAAATTATAATTGCTTCATATATAAAAAAATTAAATACAAAATATTCTGTTTTTAATGAAAATAAAATTTTTTAGCTTAAATTAAGTAGGTATATATTGAAAACAATGCATTTTATCGATGCTAATAATTTTTAATTATATATATAGGTATAAGATAAGAGATTATATTTTCAATAAAAAAATTAAAACATAATTCAAATAAATTGCACACTTATAATATATTTTAGTAATTGCGATAGTATATTGAAATATAATTAATAAGATTTTTAATTTTTGGATAATTTGTTTTATATGTTGGGAAAGATTATTATAATATGAAAAATATAATTAAAAAAACAGCCAATTTATTAACGATATTTCGTATTTTTTTAGTTTTTTGTATGCTACCCTTTTTATATTTAAAGTTGCTAAAACACGAAATTGAAATTTTTAAAATTTATTTTAATATTATTTTTTTAGTAGCATTTATAACTGATTATTTAGATGGCTTTATTGCGAGAAAATTTCTTCAAATAACTATTTTTGGAAAATTTTTCGATCCTATAGCGGATAAATTATTAGTCATTATCTCTTCTTTTTATTTACTAATTTTATGTCAAAATAATAATTTATTACATCAAGATAATGAAAAAATTGTTAATTATGTTTTAAGTTTTTTAATCGTGACTATTATAAGAGATTTTATTGTTATGGGTATTAGATTATTAGCTTTTGAAAAAAAGCATATTATGACTCCTTCTTTTGGTGGCAAATTAAAAACTTTTTTAAATTTTATTTCCATTAGTATAATGCTTTTATCTGCTCAATTAGAACGTTTTTGTTTTCAGTTATTTCCAAAATATAATTTAAAAATGTATTTTTTTATTAATATTATTTTAATTTTGAATATTTTTATAATTATTATTTCTGGTATGGATTATATTTTAAAAAATTTTAAATTAATTTATACTAATTTTAATTCTAAAAATTAATTTTGTAGAAAATTATATTTTTGATAATATCGTTAAATTTTATTAAAATAATATATGTAGAGGTGATTGATCAAAAAAATGAGTAAAGAAATATTTAAAAAACCTCCTTTAACGCAAACTATCTGCGAAATAGAGAAAATTTTCGGTAAAGGTAGCATTATGCAAATGAACTCCGATAAAGTAGAACTTATAGAATCTATTTCTACTGGTTCTTTAGGATTAGATATAGCTTTAGCTATTGGAGGTTTACCTAGAGGTAGAATTGTAGAAATTTTCGGACCCGAAAGCGCTGGTAAAACTACTTTAGCTTTGCATGTAATAGCAGAAGCTCAAAAATCTGGAGGTACGGTTGCTTTTATAGATGCTGAGAATTCTTTGGATATTAATTATGCTAAAAATATAGGAGTAGATTGTAATAAAATGTTAATATCTCAACCTGATTCTGGAGAAGTTGCTTTAAATATTGCTAATTTGTTATTTGAAAAGAATGCTGTTGATCTAGTGGTAGTAGATTCTGTAGCTGCTTTAGCACCTTTAGCTGAATTAAATGGTGATGTCGGTGATTCTTACGTAGGTATACATGCTCGAATGATGAATCAGGCTTTAAGGAAGCAAAGCCATATTGTTTATAAATCTAATGCTATTCTCATTTATATTAATCAGTTAAGAGAAAAGGTAGGAATTAATTTCGGTAATAATGAAGTTACTCCTGGAGGTAAAGGATTAAAATTTTTTACATCTGTTAGATTAGATGTTCGAAAAACATCAGAATTAATTAAAGAAAATGATCAAGTTGTGGGAGTGAAAACTAATGTTCGTATTGTTAAATCTAAAGTTTGTTCTCCTTATAAAACCGTTAGTTTTGATATTTTATATGGTAAAGGTATTTCTAAAGTTAGTGAAATTTTAGATTTAGCAGTAAGTTTAAATTTAATTAAAAAAAATGGTATGTGGTATAGTTATAATAATCAACAAATTGGTCAAGGTAGAGAGAAAGTACGAGAATTTTTACTAAAAAATCCAGATCTTGCTCATGAATTAGAATTAACCATTCGTAAAAATTATAATTTAAGCAGTAATAATAAAGTTTAATTGGAATGCCTATTAGGCGTTTGTAATAATTGATTATTTAATTTTTTATTTTTCTTAACAAAAATTTAATATTTTTTAATTATAATTTTTGTTTTAGAAAAGATTTTATTTATTATTATGAGTATAGAAATATTTTAAATTAATAAAAAATAAAAAAAGGTTTTTTAAATAATTTAATATTCGGATAACTTTATAAAAAATATTTATATAAAATTTATTTGTTTCAGATAAGAATAAATAATAAAAAAGTGTTTTTTTGTTTGTTAAATTATTTTAGATTTTAATAAATTTTAAAAAGATAGGAATTAAATTAGTATATGGATTTGAAAAAAATAACTTATCAAGGCGCCAATTGGAATAATTTAGATGATGATTTTACGCATCATTTTTATGAACAAAATTTAAGTCAATTTTGGCGCCCAGAAGATATTAGTTTACAAAGTGATTTACACGTTTGGAATACTTTATCTCCTCGGGAACAAAAAATCTATTCATGTAATTTATTAGTTTTAACTTTTTTGGATACTTATCAAGGGGATATTGGTATGCCTGTTTTAGTTAGAGCTTGTTTACCTGAAGAACATCAAAAAAAAGCTACTTTGAGTTTTATGGGAGCTATGGAAAATGCTGTTCATGCTAAAAGTTATTCTAATATTTTTATGACTTTTTTAAATAAAAATGAAATTGATGATTTATTTTGTTGGGGTATGAAACAAAAAAATTTACAGAATATTTTAAATTTAATTATTAATATTTATGAAATGTTAGATCAAAAAATAGTTGTTAATAAAAATGATTATGTTTATTATAATAGTTATGAATTTCGCGAAATAAAATGGAAAGCTATGGTAGCTTCAGTCTTTTTAGAAACTTGGTTATTTTATAGTGGTTTTTATTACCCTCTTTATTTTTATGGACAAGGTAAATTAATGCAAGCCGGAGAAATTATTAATTTGATTATTAGAGATGAAAGTGTTCATGGAGTTTATACTGGAAGATTAGCGAAAAATTTATACTCTACTTTTGATCCGGATCAAAAGAAAAATTTATATAGTTGGTTAGAAAATTTTTTATTTAAGTTATATCAAGAACAAAAAAAATTAGCTTTTGAAATTTATCAGGAAACTAATTTAGTTGAAGATGTAAATAAATTTGTTCGTTATAATGCTAATAAAGCTTTATTAAATTTAGGTTTTGAACAATATTTTCCTTATGAAGAGATTAATCCTGTTATTTTAAATGGATTAAATACAGAAACTAAAACAATGGATTATTTCTCTATGAAAGGTAATGGTTATCAAAAAATGAAAACCGAAAGTTTAAAAGACGAAGATTTTATTTTTTAATTTTTTAAAAATATTATTAATGCTTATATTTTATTTGATTATAAAATAAAAAAAGAAGGTATAAAAAACCTTCTTTTTTTATTTTATAATTAATTATTTTAGTTAAATTATTTTTTTCAATATTTTTTAAATTTAATTTGGCAGGGATATCAGGATTCGAACCCGAACTCATGGTTTTGGAGACCATTATGCTACCATTAACATCATATCCCTAAATATAAAAATAATTGGTACGGGTGACAGGACTCGAACCTGCAAGCTAAAGCGCTAGAATATGGATAGAAAACCATAATTATTATACAATATGGTTAGCCCCCATCCAAACCGGACAGGCATGTTTCCATGCATCCGGCTTTCCGAATTCAACATATATAAATTTTTTTATTCGTTTAGATTAAAAAAATATTTTTTTATTTAATTTATATTGCGCATTTATAAATTGTTTTATAGAAAAAAAATTATCTTTTTTAAAAAGTGATAAAAAATATTTTTATTATTTTTAATCTTTCTGCTTTCCTTCGCCTTGTGAATAGCTTTCCTATTCTCCCTGAGAGGGTATAAACCTCCGACTACTATGTCAGCTCTGCAACCTTAACTATTTTATAAAAAATAATTTTAGATTTTCCTAGGTAGCTATAAATTATAGGCTAATGATAAATAGCGGTTGGAGACTTATAATAGACAAAATTAATAATTAATTGAATTTTGTCTTGGTGTAGATAAATTTAAAATAAATTTTTTTATTATTAATTGGTAATTATAATTACTTTAGGATCTAGGAGCAATTATATAATTATCTATTTAGGTATTTTTGGAATATATCGTTTAACCATCCCTAAAGCTTTAGAACCGCGCGCCACCATTCTTTGCTCTTCACTTAATTTTATATTTTGTTCAACCTTATTTTATCTTATTCTTACATTTAATTTAATTTTTTTAATTATTATTAAAAAAACGATTTTATTTTTCATTAAATGCTTTATGAATATGCTATTGTCCCTTTTATTCTTTCGAATTCAGGTAAATTCATTGAATTACTTTTATTACCTTAAAAGTGAGGTGCCTGCAAAAAAATCCTCTTTAATTTACGCCCGAACTAGCGCCCTCCTAAGTCTAGTGCGTCTACCAATTCCGCCACACCCGCAATATGACTTTTTTATTTTAAAAATTTTTAATTATTTCATTTATATTTAAATACAAAAATTTAGAAAAATTATGGCAGGCCCAGCTGGATTTGAACCAACGAATGACGGAGTCAAAGTCCGTTGCCTTACCGCTTGGCTATGGGCCTTTTATTTATGAAAATTAAATTAATTTTAAACTTTGGGGCGGATGATGGGGATCGAACCCACGAATGTCGGCGCCACAAGCCGATGCGTTAACCATTTCGCCACAACCGCCACATAAAATTATTAAATATTTAATTTCTTATATAAAAATTTAATAACATTACATATTATACATGATCATAGACAAAAAAATCTATATAGAATATTATTTAAATTAAAAAAAATTATTTAAGTATTTAAAAAAATTGAAAAAAATTGTTTTAAAGTCAAATTATTGTTTTATTTGTTTAAATTGTTTTTGTTTTTCTATTAATAATGATTTGACAAATATTAAATCTTTGGGATCTATATATAAAGCTTTATTTTTGGAATCATAATAAGAATGAGATACATTATAAAAATTATTACGATTTTCTATAGGCATATTATTTAACATAAACAATTGTATTTCGGCGAAATTTTCCATTCTATCAAAAATTTTTTTTAAACTTTCAGGTATTTGCTTTTTTAAGGCTTCATCAATAAATGTTAAGTCTATATTTTCTAACAAATTTTGAGATAATTTATTATTTGTTTTTGAAGTGTTATTTTTTGATTCTTGTTTAATTGACGAATCTTGATGATAAAATTTTGGTTTTGTTGTAATTTTTAATAATTCTTTTTCTAAATTATTTATTTGTTGTTTAAGCATCTCTTGTTCGAAGTGATTTTTTTGTTGTTGTAATTCTATTTTAGTTTCCATTTTATATTGATTTAATTCAAGACGAAAAGCCTGTTCTTTATGTTTGTTTTCATTTTCTTTTTGATTAATTTCTAACATTTTCAATTCTATTAATGTTAAATTTTTATCTTGATATAATTCATTAGGAATTTGGTTTTGTATAGAGAAATTTGGTACTTCTGTTTTTATATTTAATTCAGGGGTTTGATTATCTTTAGTTTTTTCTTCTTGGATGTTAAAAATAAAATGAAAATTTAGCAAAAAAATACGATATATAAATGTTAAAATTTTTCGCAATACTATCTTGATAATTTCTGAAAATATGAAAATACTTAAAAAATATATCCACCAATAGTTTTCAAAAGGAAATCGATTTAACCATTCTTTAATATTAATTATCATATTTATCATCAAATTATTGACACAACCTTCTGTATAATCATTGCCTTTTAACAATGCTATCTCAAATTTAATTTTTATTCATTTCATTGCGAAAATAACAAAGCAATTTATCGAAAACTTATCTTTTGATATAATATTATTTAAAAATTAATTTAAAAAATAAATAACTCTCAGTACTATAAAAAAGATAGTATTTAATTTTTTTGATAATCATTGAATAGAAATTTGGTTTTGTTAACTTTTTTATTACATTTATTTTCTTTTATTTGATAATTGATTTGTTTTTATATTGTTTTTATCGATTTCTACTATTATTATTGATAAATAATTCATTGGAATAATTCAATTTCTTTTGTGTTATATTTTGTTCTATTTTTATTATTCTATCATTAATATTTTGTATATCTTGATTGAAAATACTTAGAGTAGTAAAGTATTCTCGTAAAACGTTATTAATGGTTAGTTTATTTTTGTTTTCTTGACATTTATTTACCCATTTCGCAAAATTTCTTTTTATTGTTGCAATTCTTTGTTGAACTAAAACTGCTTCTTTGTTTAACGAAACTAAAAGAATTAATATTTCATTCGTATTATTTTCGTCATTTTGATTATTATTTAGAATAATTATGATTTTATTCATATGATTTTCGGCATTTTGTATACCTTTTTTTATACTGTTTTCTGTAATTAGTTGTTTTTCAACATTCGGTTTTATTTCTTTAGTTTTCGATAAAAAAGGCCAATAAATATCGAAAAAAGCTTTAATATTATTTAATTTAGAATTGGATAAATTACCTTGTTTATTTATAAATATACCATAAAAATTAATAACAAAAAGATTTAGTAATAATAATATAAACAATTTTTTTAATTGAATTTTTTTAAGCATTTTCGCTCCCTCAATGTTTATTATATATAAAAAATGCAAAACATATGTTATATTTTATTTTAAAGATAAAAAACATAAATTTTATATAATAATTTTAACATTTTTCCAATAATGTTTCAATATTTTAGGATATTTTGATAAAAAATTGAAATTAATCTCTTAAATGAAAAATGAAATACTCAAAATTATTTTTAAAGTAATATAAAGTTAGATATTATTAATTTATATTATTTTAAATCTTATAAAAATATTGCTTTTAATTAAAAAAATAAAAATTTTTCTCGAAAATTTTAAATAGGTTTAAATTTAATAAATAAAAATTTTATTATAAATTTGCTAAAAAGAAGTTATATCTGTTTTAATCAGTTTGATTTTTTATGTGTTATAATTATTAACACATTTTTATATTTTTAGTTTGCCTTTTCTATATTAATCTGATTGTTAAAAATTTATTTAATTAAAAGTTTTATTAATCTGTATATTTATAATTTATTAATTTATTTACCTAAGTTAAGTTAAACAATAACCTGAGAATTCATTTTTATGAAATTGAGAAAAATTTAAAAATTAAAATTTTGAAATTATATTGTTATGATTTTTACTAAATTAATTATTAAATTGACATAATAAAAAAATAAAAGGAGAAAATAATAAATTTCATAAAATGAGCAAAAATGATAAAAAAAATAAAGAAAATTTAGGTGAATATAGTGCTTCTAGTATTGAAATTTTAGAAGGTTTAGAAGCTGTTCGTAAAAAACCAGGAATGTATATTGATTCTGTTACTATGAAAGGAGCATATCATTTAATTTGGGAGATTATAGATAATTCTATAGATGAAGCTTTAGCAGGTTATGCTACAGAAATCATTTTAAAAATTTTTCCAGATAATGTAGTTAGTGTTTCTGATAATGGTAGAGGTATTCCTGTTGATATTCATCCCAAAACTAAAAAATCAGCTGTAGAAACTATTTTAACTACTTTACATGCAGGAGGTAAATTTAAAAATGCTCCTAATTCTAAAAATTATAGTTATTCAGGTGGTCAGCATGGTGTAGGAGCTTCTGTAGTAAATGCTTTATCCACTTGGTTTACAGTGGAAATTTGTTTAAATGGTAAAATATATTATCAGAAATATGAAAAAGGTGTTCCTACTACATCTTTACAAATTATAGGTAATACTAATAAAAGAGGTACTAATATTAAATTTTTACCTGATGAAACTATTTTTCAAGATATAAAAAACACTCCTTATAGTTTAGATGTTTTAAAAAAACGAGTACAACAATTAGCTTTTTTAAATAAAAATGTTAAATTAATTATAGAAGATTTACGCTTTGAATCACCTCAAATTATTAATTTTTATTCTAAAGGCGGTATTCAAGAATATCTTCAGTATCTAAATGAAAATAAAAAAGTTTTGAATCAACCTTTTTATCAAGAAAGTTCTGAAAATAATATTTTTTTAGAAATAGCTTTTCAATATAATGAAAATTATATTTCTAATATTTATTCTTTTGTAAATAACATACCTACACATGAAGGTGGAACGCATGAAGAAGGTTTTAAAATGGCTTTAAATAGAGTTTTATCTAAATATGCCAAAGATAAAAATTTATTAAAAAAAGATCTTAGTTTTATCGGTGAAGATACTTTAGAAGGTATTACAGTTATTATTGCTTTAAAACATTATGATCCTTTATTTGAAGGCCAAACTAAAGCTAGATTAGGTAATTATGATATGAGACAATTTGTTTCTAAACATTTTGGTATTGTTTTGGAAAGTTATTTATTAGAGAATCCGCAAGAAGCTAAAAAAATTATTGATAAATGTTTATTAGCAGCTAAAGCTAGAGTAGCAGCGAAAAAAGCTCGCGAAATTACACGAAAAAAATCACCTTTAGACACTTTAAGTTTTGCTTCAAAATTAGCTGATTGTCGGACTAAAGATCCGTCTTTAGCAGAATTATATATTGTTGAAGGAGATTCTGCAGGGGGGTCTGCTAAACAAGGGAGAGATTCTTCTTTTCAAGCTATTTTGCCATTGAGAGGTAAAATTATTAACGTTGAAAAAGCTCGATTAAATAAAATTTTAGTTAACAATGAAATTATTTCTTTAATTCAATCTTTTGGTACAGGTTTCGATAAGGAGTTTAATATTTTGAAAGCGCGTTATCATAAAATTATTATTATGACGGATGCTGATGTTGATGGAGCTCATATAAGAACTTTATTATTAACTTTCTTTTTTAGACAATTTAGACCTTTAATTGACAATAACTATATTTATTTTGCTAAACCTCCTTTATATAAAGTGCAAAACAATAAAAAAATTTCTTATTTCTATACAGAACAAGATTTAAAAAATTTTATGAGTCGTAAAAATAATTCTCAAAAAATTGTTGTCCAAAGGTATAAAGGGTTAGGAGAAATGAATGCCGAACAACTTTGGGAAACTACTATGGATCCTGCCACTAGAACATTATTGCAAGTGAAATTAGAAGATGCAGTAGAAGCTGATAGAATTTTTACTATGTTAATGGGCGAAGAAGTTAGTAATAGAAAAATTTTTCTTCAAGAGAATGCTATTTATGCTGACATAGATATTTAAGCTTTTAAATTATAATATTATTTTATTTTAAAAGTAAATCTCAATTAATTTAACTTAATTGTTAATAAAAAAGGCGTGAAATATGATATTAAAAAAAACAAAAAAAAATGATAGTTTAAATGAAGAACATTCCTCTTTAGATTCTAAAATTAATTTTAATCGCGTTCAAGTCGTAGATATCAATGAAGAAGTTAAAAAATCTTTTTTAAGTTATGCTATGAGTGTGATCGTAAGAAGAGCTCTGCCTGATATTAGAGATGGTATGAAGCCTGTACAAAGAAGAATTCTTTATATAATGAATGATTTAGGATTATCTAATCAAGAACGTTTTAATAAGGCTGCAGCTGTAGTTGGTACTGTTATGTGTTGTTGCCATCCTAGCGGAAATGATAGTATTTATGAATCTATGGTTCGTATGGCACAAGATTTTAATTATCGTTATCCTCTTATTACTGGGCATGGTAATTTCGGTTCTATCGATGGAGATTCAGCAGCAGCTATGCGTTATACAGAAGTTAGAATGTCTAAAATAGCTATAGAATTAATTCGTAATATCGAACAAGAAACTGTTGATTTTATTGATACTTATGATGGTAATAATAAAGAACCTACAGTTTTACCTGCTTTATTTCCTAATCTCCTAGTGAACGGTTCTACTGGTATCGCTGTAGGTATGGCCACCAATATTCCTCCGCATAATTTTAAAGAAGTTATTAATGCTCTAATTGCTTTTATAAATAATAAAAATATAGAAATTCAAGATTTAATGAAATACTTAAAGGGACCTGATTTTCCTACAGGAGGAGAAATTTTAGGAGCTGATAATTTAAAAAATATTTATAATACCGGAAAAGGACGTATTTTTATCAGATCTAAAACGCAAATAATTCAAAATGATAAAAATAAAAATTCTATTGTAATTACTGAAATACCTTTTCAAATTAAAAAAAGTAGTTTAATTGAATCTATTGCTTTTTTAGCTAAAGAAAAAATTATAGATGGAATTACAGATTTAAGAGATGAATCTAATCGCCAAGGTATTAAACTTGTTATTGATTTAAAAAGAGATGTTAATCCTCATGTAATACTCAATAATTTATATAAAAATTCTCAGGTACAAGTTTCTTTTAATTTTAATATGATCGCCTTAGTAAAAGGGGTTCCTAAATTAGTTAATTTAAAGCAAATGTTAAAAGAATTTTTTGATTTTAGAATTAATGTTATTCAACGTCAAAAACAATTCGAATTATCTAAAGCTCTTAAAAAACAACATTTAATAAAAGCTTTGATTATCGCTTTAAATGATATCGATCGAGTAGTTAGATTAATTAAATCTTCATCCAATTCTAAAATGGCACAAATACAATTAATGGAAAAATATCAATTAGATGAACTTCAAAGTAAAGTTATTTTAGAAATGAGTTTACAAAAAATTACTAATTTAGAAATAGAAAAAATTAAACAAGAAGATACAGAATTATCGTTAAAAATTTCAGAATGCAAAAACATTATTAATTCTATGTTGTTAAAAGAACAAATTTTAAAACAAGATTTATTAAATTTACAAAAAAATTTCCAAGATGGACGCAGAACCGTTATTAATATGGAAAATCAAGATTTAGATATAGATAAATCTTCATTAATTGAAAAAGAAAAAATTTTAATTACTATTACTCATAAAGGTTATATTAAACGTTTAAATTTAGATACTTATAAAAAACAAAATAAAGGCGGTAAAGGTGTTATAGGTGTTACTATGAATCGAGATGATTTTGTAGAACATTTTGTTATAACCTCTACCCATGATTATCAATTGTTTTTTACTAATAAAGGTAAAGTATACCAAATTAAAGGTTATGAAATAGCTTCTTATTCGCGCCATGCTAAAGGTATTCCGTTAGTAAATTTAATACCTATGGCTAAAGGTGAATTTTTAACTACTTTGACAAGTGTAACAGAATTTACTAAAAATAAAGATTATTTAGTATTAGTGACAAAAAAAGGATTTATAAAAAGAAATCGTATTCAAGAGTATGCTAATATTCGTTCTAATGGCAAAATAGCTTTTGCTTTAAAAAAAGATGACGAAGTATTAGCAGTATTAAAAACTTCTGGTCAACAAGATATTATTTTAGCGAATTCTGGTGGTAAATCCATTCGTTTAAAAGAAAATTTAATCCGGACAACTAATCGTAAAAGTTCTGGAGTTATTGGTATGCGCATGGATAAAGATGAACAAATTGTAGGAGCAGCTGTTGTTTGTCATCCGGAACAAGATATTTTGGTAGTAACAGAATTTGGTTACGGAAAAAAAACTCAAGCAAGTTTTTATAAACCGCAACAACGAGGAGGTAAGGGTGTTAAAACTTTAAAAATCACTGATAAAAAAGGGAATTTAGTCGCTTTAAAAACCATTTTTCCAAATGAAGAATTAATTTTAATTTCTCAGTTAGGGCAAGTTATTCGTATTGAAGCTAATAAAGTTTCTACTACTAAATCTAAAAACACTGAAGGAAATAAATTATTTAAATTAAAAGATAATGATAAATTGTTTAATGTAGTAGTTGTCCAAAAACAAAAAGATGCTGATATAATAGATGAAAAATCTATAATTATTAATTAGATTAAAATTTATCGACTATTGTTTTTTGATTGAATAATTTTATATATATTTATTAAAATTTATTACTATAAAATGGTTAAAATTATTATATTATTATCAAATTATATTAAAATTTCTATTTAAATTAACTAACTATTTTACTGATTATTAATTTGATAAATTATTAGTTAATAAAAAATAAATTTATATAACATTAACTTTGATCAAATTAATATGATTTATTTAAAAAAACTTATTTCATTTAGAAATAACAAAGATATTTTGAAAATATGATCTTTATGAAAATATATATTGACCTAGTTATGTGATAACCTAATTACAATATACCATTTAAGCGAAAATACTCTTTCTAAATTGATTTGATAGTAATAATTTATCTCCCAATTAAAAAGTGGAATTAAAAATAACATTTATTTATAATAAAGTATCTTTAAAATCGGCACAAACTAAATTAGCTGGTATTTTTTTAGCCAAAAAGATTTTATCTACAAATCGATATAAAAATAAAAAGAATATTGTGTTTATTCATGGTTCGATGGGTTTAGGAAAAACTATGTTTGTGAAGGGTTTTGCTCAGAAATTAGGAATTTTAACAATTAACAGTCCTAGTTTTAATTTATTTAAAAGTTATAATTTTAATAATAAAACATTGTTTCATATGGATCTTTTTCGTTTAGAAAATAATAGTAAATTAATTTTTTTATTTGAAGAGGTATTGGAATATTTAGAAATAGGTGATATTATTTTAATAGAATCAACTTATATAAATGATGAAATCGATAAATTATGGGATTTTAAAGTTGAAATTAAATTTTTAAAAGATAATAGTAGAGGTATTTTAATAAAACAAAAAAATGTTAAATATTAATAAAAAAGGTTTTGATAAAACAAAGATATACAATAATTCATTATTTTTTAATAAAAATATTTTAATTATAGATACTTCAACAGATATGCAAATAGTGATTTTAACATATGAACAAAATATTATTGATATATGTTTCAATGTTAAATCTAAAAGTTTCGTATCTTGTATGATGCCTTTAATTAATAAAATTTTAAAAGCAAATTTTATAGATTTATTTAAAATAAAAAAAATTATAGTAGGTTGTGGTCCTGGTTCTTATACTGGTACTAAAATAGGCGTTTTAACAGCCAAATTATTATCTTTAGAATTAAATATACCTTTATTTAAAATTAGCAGTTTATTATTACTTTCTAGCGGTTTTGAAAAAACTCCTTTAACTCCTAAAATAAAAATTAATAAGAATTATTTTTACGCTATTAGCTATCAACACAACAAAATTATTTTAACAGAATCAAGATATTCTACGGATTTGCTAGTTAATTATCCTAATCATATTTTATTAAATTCTTTAAATTATAAAATTGCTTTGAATAAATTATTTAATTATTTAAATATCGTTGATAATCCTCATGAATTATTACCTAATTATTATTGTTCTAATTGGGGAGAGGATTAAAGTAAGTTCACAATTCGCTATTTACATATGATATTCGTATATTTATATATTAAATGATGATTAATTGTATCTAACATTTATCATAGAATTATGTCGTAACTTTGATCTTTTTAAAAGCAACCGCAAAAGGTTTAAACTAATAGCTGTTAGGTTAAAAAGAAAAGTGAAACTTAGAGTAGTCGTCAGTTTAATTCTAGAATTGGAATATTTTAGAAGAACCTGACCACGGCGAAGGGTAATAACCTTTAGCGAAAAAGTTTTAATATCTTATAATAATGTTTTAATTAAAATAATAGAATATAAAATATTTATATTAATTTATATTATTAATTTATCTGTAAAATAATATTTTTATATTAAGATTTAATTGTTATTTTTGTTTTATTTCTCAATAAAATCAATTAAAGTATAAAATTAAATATTCTAAATTTTTTTATTTAATTAAAAAAATATTTTTTAAATAAAAAATCAATTAAATTTCTCATTGTTTTTAAAAAAATATATATTTAAAATATGAAATTATTTTTTTAATTTACAATGAGATTAACTATTTATTTACTATTTATCAATAAACAAAAAAAATATTAATAAATATAAAAAGGTTTTATAATTATGATTATTTTATCTATTGAAACTAGTTGTGATGAAACTAGTATCGCTATTACTCAAGATGGAAAAAAAGTATTAGCAAATGAAACTTGTTCGCAAATTAAATGTCATCGAAAATATGGTGGTGTAGTTCCCGAAATAGCTTCTAGAAAACATTTAGAAGTGATAACATATCTTTTACAAAAAATTTTTGTTGAAGCAAAAATAAAACCTAAAAATATAGATTTAGTAGCAGTAACTCAAGGTCCAGGATTAATAGGATCGTTATTATTGGGTGTTAGCGCTGCCAATACTTGGTCTTATATTCATAAAAAACCCTTATTGGGAGTAAATCATTTGATGGGTCATATTTACTCTGTTCAAATAGAACACAAGATAGAATTCCCTACTTTAGCTCTAATTGTTTCAGGAGGACATACAGAATTAATTTATTTAAATAATCATTTTGATATACAGAAATTAGGAGCTACTTTAGATGATGCTGTTGGTGAAGTTTATGATAAAGTTGCTAAAAATTTAAATTTAAATTATCCTGGTGGTCCTATTATAGAAAAACTCGCTCTTAAAGGCGAATCTATTTTTAAATTAACATTACCTTATATTAAAAATAATAATTTGGATTTTAGTTTTTCAGGATTAAAAAGTCAAATTATTCATTTAATCAATCAAAATAGTCTTAATATGTCTAACAAATTTATTTATGATATATGCGCTTCTTTTCAAAAAGTAGTTATTGATGTTTTATTAATTAAAATAAAAAGAGCTTTAAAAAAATTTCCTACTAAAAACTTAATTTTAGTAGGAGGTGTAGCTTCTAATGCTAGTTTAAAAAAGCGATTTTTTCAAGAATTTCCTGATTTAAGATTATTAATTCCAAGTGTAAAGTTTTGTACAGATCAAGCTGCCATGATTGGCATTGCTGCTTATTATCAATACAAATTCAAAAAGCCTAAAGAATTGTATAATTATAATTTAACAGGATTAGCCGATTTAAATTCTTTTTTTTAATAATTTTTTAAATAATATTATAATTATTAAACTTAAACTTTAAAAAAAATATTTAGGAATATATTTATATTTTTGGATAGGTTCATAAATACGGATAGATTATTGGCGTTTCTTTGATAGGATTTGTTTTTCTATTAAATATTACCAACAGCCCCCGTCCAAACGGTGCGAGCAAGTTTCCAAGCACACCGCTTTCCATAATTTATCC
>JAOSIP010000109.1:0-1439 GCA_030586815.1 Candidatus Phytoplasma planchoniae | reverse complement strand
CTTTAATTTATTGTATATTTGCAAGAATTTGGTTATTTGGGTGATTGTGCTAATTTGCAAGAAAAATTTTTAAGGACCAATTCACCCCCCCTCTTGGTTAGTTTAGTTAGCCTAATCTAGAATAACACTCTTGATTATAATACTGACCCTGGTCATCATACTTTCTATGCTTAAAGTAGTGTAGGAATCCCTGTGGCCTTTTGAATTAGTTATGAGAAGATTTTTTTATCCAATCATCATTGACATGGAAAAATTTGAGAAACTTCATCAAAACTTCCATAATCCTTTTGCCAAACCAATAAGAATTATTGTGAATAATAATTGTTCATATTATCCTTATACGTATTTGTATAAAAACTTTGTTGTGAAGAAATTTGGGTTCAATTTGATACTGCTAAATCCAATCCTCACTTCATGTTTCATCCTTTTCATCCTCCATGGAAACCACAAATAAAATACCTTTTTTAGACTATCATTCAGTATCAAATGGCTAGAGATTGTACTTGTCACGCCCCAAATCACACAAGCGTGTAATAGATGCTACACCTCTATAAGCAGACCCATAGGGGCACAAGGCAGAAAGTATAACAAATTATTAAATCATTTTCTACAAAATTATTTAAACCATGATTCATATTAAGACACTTCAATCAACTATAAGATCATGAAATTCCATAAATATCAAATGAACTCCAACAGAAGTTATTCACTGACTAAATTGCCAAAAATCTAAATAGAAATGTCTAAACTGAAAACTCAAACTAGGACAAGATCTCATCTGTTCAACTACCGTCACTCCCTGGTGCCCTAGTTTGGCCATCCATACCTGAAAAGTTTTTAGAAAAGAGGGGTGAGTACTAACTCAGTAAGGGATAATATTTTTAAAATCCAAATCTTTACTTTCATTGCATCAGAATTTTCCAAAAACATGTTTACGAGTTATTATTTTCCATAGCCATGTCATAATTTCATACTTAACAAAGGCTTGGCAAAGTAGCTCAAATATGAATATAAATGCAATTAAACATACCATCACAATTTATTCAGAAAATCCATTGATAGGAAATACCACGTATGCAATCACTCATCGTACCCACAGTAATACGGATATAATAGAATGCATAGCCTTGATACGGGAAGGCTAGTTAGTGCATTACAATCAAATGCATGTTGCGACATAGACAGGGGTTTCCTTTCTCCCCGATAAGAGTCTCGGATAGTATCCGACAAGAGTCTCAGATAATATCAGCCCACACTATTTGCATACGGGACCACACAACATATTTTATTAGAAATTCACACTGATCGCGATATATCACAATTCACAAATCAAAATTTATCAAATATGTCCAGATGTTACTTTAATGGAAGAATTTAATATGAATAAAGTTGTGGATTTGAGAAAAGATTTAAAATCTCAAAATACAACATCAACCATA
>JAOSIP010000108.1:0-1443 GCA_030586815.1 Candidatus Phytoplasma planchoniae | reverse complement strand
TGAGTTGTCTTGAGTTAAAGTCTAAAATTAATATGCATGCATGTTATTTAAGTACCACTAAAGGTTATGGAAGAAGAAATAAAGGACTGGTTTCTTTGATAAGAGTAATAGTGTGTTTGGTGTAAGAGGTGTGGTAAGTAGCAAAAGTTCTGAAACATATCAGACTTCAATTTACTAAAAGTAGTTTTCTTTCCAACTACACCAGCTAGCCAGGCTTGCATAGCCAACACACAACCCAAGCAAAACCACAAGCATGGCCTAACCTGGGATCGTATGCCCTAACTACGCACATCCAACACACTGCACAGCTTGGGCTTATGGTGCTCACAACTAACACAATTGGCATAACAAACCCCCTGTGCATGGCCAAGTCATGTATGGTTGAACCGAACCATCGGCCATCACCCTAATCCATCCTCTAAACCCACTATAACCTTCAATTCACTTGAACCTTCACCTAACATTTTAGTCTTCCTCAACAAGTAGTAACAATTAGAAAAATAAAAAATGGAAAACAAAATGGGTAAAGCTATACCCACTCCACGGCGGTAACGAAGATTATCTTTGGTGATTAATGGTGATACAAGGAACATAGAATGGTTCTGGTTTACTAACCAAGCCTATATATAGATACCGCTCTTTTTACAAAATTACACAAAAGCCCCCTTAAAAAAAACTCATTTCATTTCTAATACTAAAAGTTTTTAAAATTGAGATCGAGTCCCCAATGGAATTGACCTTTGAATTATAGTCCTCAATGAAATTGATCTATGAATTGTATATTAACATTCTTTTTGCAAATGTTTTGGCTCAAATGTCAAGTTATGCTAAATTTTTTTAAGGACAGTTTGGCCAACAAAATGAAGTTAGAAGACTATGAGATGGTAAAATTAATAGAAGAGTGCTTGACAATCTTACAAAATAAGTTGCCACAAAAGCTTAAAGATCTAGGGCGTTTTTCTATTTCTTGTGAAATTGGTATCTCTAAGTTTGACAAAGTGTTGTGTGATATAAGGGATAGCATAATTTAATGCCGCACTTTATGGTCAAAAAGCCAGATCTAAGGGAAGCAAAACCTATCACTATATCTTTTCAACTTGATGATAGGTTTATCAAATATCTAAGAGGTATGGCAGAGGATCTATTATTTAAGGTCAATAGGTTCTTCCTCTTTGCTAATTTTGTTATATTAGATATGGATGGGGAAATCATGATGTTCCTTTTTCTTAATGAAAAGAAGAACCTTGATAGACATCCAAAAGTGAGAGCTTATTCTAAGTGTGAATAATGAGACCATTACTTTAATGTGTTTAAGGGTCAATGTTATTTTGAAACAACAATCAAAAAATTTTATTAATGTTTCTAAAGGTATAGAAGTGGAAAGTTATAAGACTATTCAAGAAATTATTAAAGAAGAATTGGATTCATTTAAAATTGGTAATT
>JAOSIP010000107.1:0-1444 GCA_030586815.1 Candidatus Phytoplasma planchoniae | reverse complement strand
TAAGTTGTGTTGGCATAATATCAGTGGGTCCTAAATATGACAAAGTGGGGTGAGAGGAGGAATTGAATAAGGTGGGATAGTATAGGTGCAAGGATACAGGATTGCTTGATGTGGGATAAGGTGGGTCTCACATATATAATCCCCACAGAAGATATCAATCTGCTGGTGTTCCATTTATCCCAGGGAGCTTGGTATTTACAATCAATCCCACTTCTTGTTGTAAACTCCAGGAAGGCAAACTTGATATTGGTTGCGCAATCCCAGGAGTGCATCAAATGCTGGGAAGGCAAATCCTTGGATTGGGAATCTCAACCCAGGGCACAATCAAATGTGATATTGGGCATTAGTAAATCCCGACCCACCCCACTCGCACACATATCCTGAACCCATCCCCTAACATGCTTGTGTTCTACCTCGTTACAATTGGAGATGAACTATTATGACTTCTTTTTTTGTTTAAAGAAATATCATTTTATACACATATATACACGCAAATACATGTACATATGAGAAAATATTTGTTCTTATTCTGGTTAGAAAACTTGGAATGTGGGGTTAAACTAAAGCATTTTCTGGTACACTAGAGTTAACATGTGAGTGAGTTGCACATTTAGATGCACTGCAAGTTGCAGGTTGTGTGAGCTTGCCATAAGGGATTCCCTCAACTGTCTTCTCTAGTTGTTCTCTTTTCCATTAGTTTGTATCTCTGGGGCTGATGTTACCCAGAAAGGCACTTTATTCTCTTTTTAAAATGCATAGCAGAAACTTAATCAAGGTATTTGGGGGACATCCTCATCTCTTTAATTTCAGGTACTTGGGGGGACAGAAGAAAGCTGAAGCTGCACCTGAATCTAGCTAAGTTGGTGCTATGCATTCTTCTCCATTTTAGCTTTTGGTAATTTTTGTCTTGGCTCCTGCATAGACTTATTGCTGTAAACCGAAGCATTTATTTAATGCGAATGGTGCACTAGAGGAAACCAAGCAAATTACTCTTAAAGTGAATCTTGATTGCTGTTATTTGTTGTTTTTCATTCACCAATTCTGTCATGGCCAAGTTTTACTGAATAAACTATTTGTGCGAACTTTATGTTCTGGGGGTCAGAATTCTGGGTTAGTAACAGGTGCAGATCTCTGTAACTTGTCTGGGTACTTTTTCTTTTTTCCAGCAATTAGTATGACTTTAATGCTTCATAGATTTCATCAAAGGACTATGCAACCGGCTAATTTAGTGCTGCAACAAAATTACTTTAAGCTTGCAGGGGAAGAAGATTAGAAGAATCTCTCTTATGGGAAACATATAAAATTTGTCATAAGCTGATAATTTTAAAAGAAAAAATAGCAAATCAATTTCGACAAAACAATCAATTGGCTAAATATTACGATGCAATACAACAAAAAGCATTGCCAATATTCCCTCACACTCCAAGATATATTTCAAATGAAG
>JAOSIP010000106.1:0-1446 GCA_030586815.1 Candidatus Phytoplasma planchoniae | reverse complement strand
TATACCAACACCATGCAATTGTAGGCAAACAAATCAAGCTAATCAAGCTTAAAGTACAAACTAAAAACTAAAGCGGCAAAGGCGAAACATTTGATTTTTAAGAAAGAGGTTCCTAAATTTGAAACCTTAGAGGAGGTAAAATGCATATTTTCTAGTTCTGAAAAAATCATAAATTGAATCTTATCGAGAATGCTAATCTTATTTTGATGCCTTCCATACTGTAACATTTTATTCTTTTTTTTTAAATGTACTAAATAAATGATGTCAAATAATTTAACTAAATTAACCTTTCACCATTTAAACTCTTGAATGGTCTACTCAATGACAACATCCTAGTTTGAATATTCTATAACTATACCCATTTTTCTGGTTATTATTGCTTTAAAATTATTAAAGACGCTCCACATTTTCTTTTAGAGTATCAATATGGACAACATTGATTAGTATGCTCTACGAGTTTGTAATTAAGTAGTCTATTTTTAATATAAAAAAAAAAGTCACTTCTTCAAAGCAAGCCAAGTTATAAAATTGAACCTAATGAGAAATTTTGAAAACTAAGTGAGATTCTAAATTTTATTCTTAACACCTTTCTTTCTCAATAGATTTCACATAAAAAAACAAAGAATATATCCTTAACATCAGGACTTATGGTGTGCTTTTTAATTTTAATAACTTATCAAAAGTCACTTTTAGCTGACTCCAACTACCATTAGAAATAATATTTGCAACAATAAATTTTTTTGTTCAAACCTAAATAAAAATTGATTGTATTCCACGTCTTAATATTATAAATGGGGAATTCACTTTTTTTTTTCTCCCCGGAAATTCACTTGAAACAAACACACCCCCAGTGTTGGTATGAAAATGACTTGACCGATGACACCTAACATGTAGCCTTCCTTCCCGTCATTTAACCTGTACCGTCTCATTAAACATTATAATAACATTTATTTATTTTTTATTCACAAAATTGAAAGAAAAAATAATAATAGAGTCAAAGCTGGATAGATTTACGATTCTGAAAGTCTGCAGAACCGAGCCCCGCTCTGGTACGGGAAGGGAAATGTTAAGCACGTGGAGGTAAAAGCTGCAGCAAAAGAAAAGGTTGGGGCTTTTTAGAAGAGAGCCCTCCACTTTTACGCGGGCTTTGTCTGCGCTGGGCTGCCACTCTCTATATTCTATTACATATGCAGATAATATGTAGTCTGCTCGGCCTTTCATCGTACTTTAGTCACATCATATTCTCACTAGGAATCCCGACGGCTCCGTCAGAATCATCTAGCTGCGTGGGGGGAGAACACAACATTAATGGTAAATACGGATAATTTTTGGTTTAGCTAAAAATTGAGTTTTCTCCATCTAGATAGATCAAAACTCTTTATGTCTTTAATATTTATTAGGATAATAATAAAAATAATCATTATTTTAGCTTATCTAAAACATTAG
>JAOSIP010000105.1:0-1451 GCA_030586815.1 Candidatus Phytoplasma planchoniae | reverse complement strand
GAGAGAGAATAGGTGAGAAAAATGGTTGGGGGTGGGGGGGGTATTTATAATTTTTTTAATTATTTTTATTAAATTTGTCAACTTTTTATTATAAAATTAACCACAACGGTTAATTTTTTAACCATTGTCGCAACATTCGAGTACCTAGGAGGCTAGCTGCTATAGGAAGAAGCAAAGCACGACTGCAAAAAAACTGTAAAGTTTGCTTGCTTGTAGAAATAAAACAGTGAGTGCAGGTAGTACAAAGCTCAAGAGCAGAGGGCAAAAGAGCTAAGTGACAAGTGGCAGTAATAGAGGAGAGAAGGGAGCAACTAGTAAATTAGGAACCCACTTTGCCGCAATAAATAATACAAGTTGCACTTGTATATTTTGTGCCTTATATATTTATGTATAAAAAAAATTCAGATTCTTTCTTTTACCTTGTGGGTTGTTGGTGTTGGTAGTTAATAGCCAGAGGTCATGATAGAAATGGGGGAAATTTCCCCCTATTTTTTCCTTCGTCATATCTGTGAGTCAGACTTTCTTCCTTCCTCTCTGCCTCTACCTCTAGTAAGTCTCTTCTTTCCTCCTCCCTTTCTGTCTTTGGCTAGGCCCTTTGCCTCTGCCTCTGCTACAATCTATCTTTTTCCTTCCTTTGCCTTTGCTTCTAACTCCTGCACACCACACCACCAGTAATCCCAACAAGTCGGTGAGCTTTCGAGACAACCTACACACCACACCACACCCCAGTAAGTCACCCAGAGAGGTACGTTTGGGTAGAGCGATGGTACACAAATCACAACCATATTTATTATTCCATAGTGATTAAATTAATTTAGATATTAAAACTACTAATAATAAGGAATAATAACTGTTACAGGGGTTTTAGTTTCAATGGATTTTTTTTAATTTTTGTCGATTGATATTGAAAAAATAAATTTTAAAATTAGCATTTTTTTTATGTTTGGAACCCTCGCATGCCTCTACTTTTGGCTACTACACACCACACCATGGATTTTAGATTTTCAATTTTTAATTTATGGATTTATGGGCTTTTTCTAATTTTTAGCACCATTTTTGCTGGAAAAATAATATTTATTTTAGACTTTAATTCAAGAATTTATTGAAACTCTCAAAAGATAGAGTTATTGGTGTTGACCCTAAGGTTCATGTGACTTTTGATGATAAACAAACAATTGTAAAAGTTTAATATTTGTGCTTGAGTGTTTTTAATTTACAGATTTTATTCATGTTTACAAGCAAAAAGTGGATGAGTAAAGTTGGAGGTCAATGTTGGAAGCATAGAAAATCTTAGGTATATTAGAATTTTTTATATATTTAAGTATTTGATTTTCTTGGATGATCTTTGCTCTAAAATGTTTTTGGATTGATGCTCTAGTGTTTAAAAATGTTTTATGAAAATATTTTTGAAAAAGATTAAGAAAATGAGTTGTTTTTAAACTGATTGTCTG
>JAOSIP010000104.1:0-1456 GCA_030586815.1 Candidatus Phytoplasma planchoniae | reverse complement strand
GGAATCAAGAGAAGGAATAGGAATGAGGGAAATGAGAAAAGAAAAGAAGAGAGAAGAAATAAAAATGGACCAGGTAAGGGACCCTAGATTCGTCTGCAGGATTACTCCCAATTTGCCTCAATTCCTTAGGGGAATCAAGAGATGGAATTGGATTGAGGGAAAGCATAAATGAAAAGAGGAGAGAAGAGATAAAAAAAGGATGAAATAAGGGGTCCTTGATTGGTGGTTCTCTTTTGGAGTTTTGGAGGGTTTTTGGCTCATGGAGATTTGACTCGAAGATTCCTCCCGATTTGCCTCAATTTTTTGAGGGAATTAAGAGAAGGAATAGGAATGAGGGAAAGGAGAAAAGAAAAGAGGAGAGAAAAAAGAAAAATGGACGAAATAAGGGGGCCTCAATTGGTGGTTTTCTTTTCGATTTTTGGGGGGTTTTTGACTCGTGGAGATTTGTTGGCAATTTTACTACCGATTTGCCTCAATTCCTTGTGGAAATCAAGAGAAGGAATAGGAATGAGGGAAAGGAGAAAAGAAAAGAGCAGAGATGAAATACAAATGGAGTAAATAAGGGGTCCTCGATTGGTGGTTTTTTTTTTAGTTTTGGTGGGTTTCTTGGCTCGTGGAAATTTTTAACGAAGATTCCCCCCAATTTGCCTCAATTGTTTGAGGGAATCAAGAGAAGGAATAGGAATGAGGGAAATGAGAAAAGAAAAGAGGAGAGAAGGAATAAAAATGGACCAAGTAAGGGGCCCTCGATTGGTGGTTTTTCTTTTTAATTTTTTGGGGGTTTTTGACTCGTGGAGATTTGTCTGCAACATTATTCCCGATTTGCCTCAATTCCTTATGGGAATCAAGAGAAGGAATAGGAATGAGGGAAAAGAGAAAGGAAAATAGGAGAGAAGAGACAAGAAAAGGATGAAATAAGGGGTCCTCGATTGGTGGTTTTCTTTTCGAGTTTTAGAGGGTTTTTGGCTCTTGGAGATGTGACTCGAAGATTCCTACCAATTTGCCTCAATTGTTTGAGGGAATCAAGAGAAGGAATAGGAATGAGGGAAATGAGAAAAGAAAAGAAGAGAAAAGAAATAAAAATGGACCAGGTAAGGGACCCTTGATTGGTGTTTTTTCTTTTTGATTTTTGGGGGGTTTTTGACTCGTGGAGATTTGTCTGCAACATTACTCCCGATTTGCCTCAATTCCATATGGGAATCAAGAGAAGGAATAGGATTGAGGGAGAGGAGAAAAGGAAAGAGGAGAGAAGAAATAAAAAAAGGATGAAATAAGGGGTCCTCGATTGGTGGTTTTCTTTTCGAGTTTTGGAGGGTTTTTGGCTCGTGGAAATTACAACAGAAAGGTAAAATAATATCATATCATGTTAATAATAGGTAGTCACGTGTCATTTAAAAAACCTAAAATGTATTTAGGAGCTTTAGAACAAGCTTTATCATTTAATTCGAATACTTTT
>JAOSIP010000103.1:0-1464 GCA_030586815.1 Candidatus Phytoplasma planchoniae | reverse complement strand
CCTTGCTCAATCTTTTGGAGGATATCAACTATCCATCCTCTATCAACTTATTAACCCTTTTCTTGATCTATCATTTGTTCTTGTCTTGTTTTATTGCTTCAACTTGTATAGTCACCTTTGGGATATTGACTTTTATGATTAGTGTAGCTAGTAAATCATTTGCTTAGTTTTCACCTCAATTAACATGTTCTAACTCTAATTCATTAAATTGCCATATCAATTGTGTTGCTTTTATTATGAAGATTAGCTAATGCTCTTTCCTTTAGTGAACAATCTTTTCATAATTGCCTAATTACTAGGCTAGAGTCTCTTTGAATTTTCAAAAAATTGATACTCCTTTTTTGAGCTTCTTTTAACATTATTATAAGAGCTTTGTACTTTCTATATTATTCAAGCAAGGTTAGATAGTTTTTGTTGGGACAACTCCAATGCCATCCTTTCCCTTTGAAAAGCAATATCAAAGTATATTTTCCAATAATGTTGGAAATTGGCTTGGCATACGCTTGGTAAATATTCTAGAATTTTAACATCAACAAGCTCTATAGCTTGATTTAGAAGTTGTATAAGCTCTATAACTTGATTAAGACTTAATTCCACTTGGCTTCACATATTCAATATAAAATTGTAAAAGAAATAACAACCATTGAGCTACTTGCATAATAACCTATTTTTCTTAAAGGGACAATATGGTAATTTTGCCTGAAGATGGAGTGAGGTTGGCAAAAATTCAGATTTTATTTTGTAAATTGTTAGTTGGAGGGGTCTAATTGAAGAAATTAGAACAATAGGGGGTTTGGGTTCTAAAATTTCTATATGAAGGACTTCTAGTACAGTTTCGACAAAATCTGTATTTAAGCGTAGTAATGGTACTATGCATGTGTGCACGGAGGAGTTATAGCCACTTAAGCTATAACTTTTCCTTATCTTGTTAGTTCTCTAATGATGGTATTGAGTGCCACATTCGGAGCCGCTATTGGAAGCCATTATCGGTGAGGTGAAGTTCTTTTTCTTTATCTATTTCCTCTATTTTAGTTATGGGTCATAAAGATATGGCCAACAAGGGATCCCTTGGATCTAAGTTGGTTGGCTATGTGGGTGATAGGGGTTGGTGTCGATTGTTGGAGAGGGCCATGAGTGAGGGAGTGTTGTTGGAGGTAAGGTGTGGATATGCGAGGTGCACAACTATACTGTCATGAATGGGCAATAGTGTTATGCGATATGCACACCTGGTGGTTATGGGGGAGGATTGTGTGCTAGTAGTGAGCCACTAATGGATGGGCCATACAGCTAGGTGGATTAGGTGTTGTCACTGGTAAATGATAGCTTGTGTCGACGAGTTGAAGTTGGGTGTCAGAGAAGAAAGGAAGAAGATCATGAATAGTAAGGGGGGTTTTTGAACCGACTTAACTAGTCATATGTAATTGTATTTGTAACAGATATTCGAGATGGAATTACTCAAAATGA
>JAOSIP010000102.1:0-1482 GCA_030586815.1 Candidatus Phytoplasma planchoniae | reverse complement strand
TCTGTAATCAGATATTAGGCGCCGGATGCTTGGAAACTTGCTTGTCCGGTTCTGTGGGGGGCTAATTTCGAATATGAAAGTAAAATTATCAATGCACACTTTCTAAACCGAGTTAATCTATCCTGATCATAAAGCTGTTTCTGTCAATGGTGGCGCTGGTGATCAAGGTTTAATGTTTGGCTATGCTACAAATGAAACAGCCTGTTTTATGCCTTTACAGTTTATATTAGCTCGAAATTTAGCTTTACAATTAACTAAAATAAGAGAAAATAAAATTTTACCTTTTTTAAAACCAGATGGTAAAACGCAATTAACTATGATATATGATGAAAATGGTAATTTTAGTTATATTGATTCGATTGTTGTTTCTTGTCATCATAGTGATATTGTTAAAAATAATAAAAATTTTTCAGATTCTATTATAAAATATATCATTAACCCTATTATTCCATCAAAATTTATCAATTTTAAAACTAAATTTTATATTAATCCAGCAGGAAGTTTTGCACAGGGAGGTCCTTGTTTTGATACCGGATTAACAGGGAGAAAAATTATCCAAGATAGTTATGGTAGCGGAGTGCATCATGGAGGAGGTTGTTTTAGCGGCAAAGATGCTTCTAAAGTAGATCGTAGTGGAGCGTATATGTTAAGGTATTTAGCCAAAAATATTGTTGCTTCAGGCATTTGTGATAAATGCGAATTACAAATAGCTTATGTAATTGGATTAAATTTTCCTGTTGGTTTGTTTATTAATACTTTTAATACTAGTAATGGGGCGCCAAAGATGCCTAAATATCGTGTGATTTAACCAATCACCAGTGGTCGATAAACACTGAAAGGCTAAGAACGGTTCTTTAAAGGAAACAATAAAGAATTACAGCAGTTCTTAAAAGCGGATTGCGATGAAGTAGTTAGTCAAGAAGATACCGCCACCGAACGATTCTAAGGATAAGCCTGAAATGGCCTAAGAAGCTAAGAAGATGTAATAGTGTAACCTACTTCGTAAACTACTATAAAAGCGAGTAGTCCAGTATCTATCAATATATAAATATTACGTATTGGATAGTTTATCAATTAAAAAACCTGGAATCTCACCGGTTTCCATAACGTGGTCACTTCACCTAAGGAATTAAGGTCGATATTTAGAGTAACTTGGAGAATCCTAAAGGCTAGTTATTAAATTAACTAATAATGAAATAAAAGTCATTAGGTCCAAGGATAAAGCGACTTTTTAGTAGTCGGAGGAGTAAAACTTAATTTGGAATAATTAAGTTAATCATCCTCCCAAGATGAAGGTTAACGACTTTTATAGGGCGAAAGAAGTCAGTAATTTATTGTTTATTTGGGGTGTTGTGTGTGGTGGAACAAATAACTTTTTAGAGCAAGAAACTAAACTTTAGTAAACATGGAATATTATTCAAAATTGTTCTTTAAATAACTAAGGGTATTCAAAAAGTTTAAATATGGGATTAATAACATGAG
>JAOSIP010000101.1:0-1485 GCA_030586815.1 Candidatus Phytoplasma planchoniae | reverse complement strand
GCAACAGTGGCAACGACGATAGCAGCGAAACGTGCGAGTGCTGATTCGAACTAAGAGGAGAAATTTCTCTATTACGTCGAGTGTTGTCGGTTCCTCTGTTTTGTCGAACTAAGACGAGAAATTTCTCCTTTTTTTTTAGTAAAAAAGACGGGCCAGACCAAACCAGATTGGGCTGGCTCAATTCAGTCAGCGCTGAATCCGGTCTAGGTCTAAGTTGGCCTGGCTGAATTTTCTCAAACTTGACTTTGCATTTTTAGGTTCAGTTTCAGGTCAATCCGACGGTCTAGGCTAAAATTAATAACTCTTGTTCCACGTTGTCAATGTAGAGCCCTTCATCGCTGCCATCCAGGAGAACAGAGCATTCCCCATCACTACCTCCATCGTCCTCAAAATTTCCGTCCATGCTGTTGTCATTGACAACACGTCAACTGCTAACGGTGGATGACTGCAGATCTAAAGAAGGGTGAAGAATAGTTTCGGGTGCAAAAAAATTGGGAGACACAGGTCACTGGAGATAAAAGTGGTTCATGGATCATTAGAAATCCAGCCTTGATAGGTTAATGGATCATAATTACACATTAGGTCCTATTTTTATGAATTAGGTTTGGAACGGACCAAATGCAGCCCATCATCAGGCCTACATCAGGATTGGACTCTTAAACACAATTTATGACTTCAACCCATGTTGGGGTGCACAAACAAGATGTCATGGTTCAAGCTATTAATCCCTCCAAATTCACAATTCGTGATACTCCACACCATCTTATCATGTTGGAGAAGGAAATAGCCACTAAATGTCCCGGATAAAACCAACATAGCGATGATGGGTTGTCAATCCTCAAATGCACACCCGCCCTTCCCCAAAAAAAAAAAAAAATCAATTTAGACCCTTGTTCATCCATTTTTCTAACACAGAAATACATTCGTTCTTAGACTACTTTTTTTTTTCCAAATTTATTGTGTGGGATAACTAAAATATAAAATTTTGGGAAAATCTACGATGTCGGAATGAGAATTCTGGCACTATAAGTTATAGCACTAGAACGATATAAGCAATTAGATTTTACCTATTTTTAATCTCAACTATTAATTGAATAGATAAATATTAAACTTGTCACCTACTAAAATGGTAATAAAGTTTTATTTTTTAGTAGGTTATAACTTATTCCACAACCATACGTAATTTCACCATAATTATACATAAATGATAACTATAAATTCTTATAAACTTGTGATTCGTTTTAACTGATTATATTGACATATAATTAATTGTTACAGGCTTAATAATCGATTATATTAGTATATAGTTGATTATTATACCTCCAACCGTCAACTATACTACAATATAGTTAACTGATCTGTTTTATTTATAAAACATTAAAAATAAAGCAAAAAATACGAAAACAAGAAAGAACAAAAGCTACACAAGATTGTTGTAAACCATTAGAAACTGTCTCCAAATCATTAATCGCAATACTCATAATA
>JAOSIP010000100.1:0-1486 GCA_030586815.1 Candidatus Phytoplasma planchoniae | reverse complement strand
CTTTTTTCTGGTCTTTTCGCGCACGCCGTTGAGCAGTAACTGGATACTTTCATCTTCGCACGTCGAAAGCTCTGCATCACCGTCCCACTCCATTCCAGCGCTCACGCCGCGCGAATCGATAGCGGCGTTATGATTTGCAAGACCTGTGGGTATTGCTCAATACTTGAAGCTTGTCACCACTTTCCGAACATCCGCTGACGAACGCATTCTGCAAAAAGCAGAAAAATCGCGTTGCCGGGAGGTGCGGCGAAAGTCCGCGGGAGGCGAGTCCCTCCCCGCCCCGCGATCCGCCTATCATATAGCGTCTTGGACAGCACAATCTATCACAAACCACCGGTCGAGGTCATATCAAGCGCCCAAGAAACCATTGGCGATGTCATGATGGCGATACATGGAATTGCAGACTCGGTGCCTTACGATCTCTGTCACCGATAGAGAAACGGAAAGACCGTGGACGGAACAACTAGTGGCGGTCCGATGCCGCTGCCGTAGACCCGAGACACGTGGACGGCATCCGGACGGCCCACCGATGCGGCGCCGAACCCCGGTCGGTCAAGGAGATCGCCCGGAACAGCCACGCACAAGGTACGCGCCTGCTGTGGAACAACGTTCTGCCCATCAAGTTGGGCATCATGCTCAGAGAGGCGCAGGGCACGAGGATTGGGCAGCGAGACGCAGAGATGGGCTCGGTACCGTAAGTGAGATGTTCCTCGGTCCCCCTTCCTGGCTGAGCCTCCCCGGCTGAGACCACGTAACGTCGATGATTTTGGCGCACCACTGATTTCGAAATCATGCCACAAGTCTAGTGTTTCTCAAACTATCCAACGAGAGTTCGGTTTCCTCATCCCACTCATAGTTTGACATTTGAAAAGCCTCGGCTCTAAACACCACGGAGAGCCAGGTACGGAATGCATCGCACAAAGAGGCATCAAAGACCCGTGGATTCAGCCTGTCCTGTGCGTATCATTCCAGAACGAGAACTGCCACACACATGTGATTTGGAGCTGACTGAGAACCCAGTCAGTGAGGCTCTTCAAACGGGAACGACCCAAGTAGTGATGCCTCAAGATCATACGTGTCGGAGCAGAGCGCGCAAGATAAGGCAATGGCAAACACTAACGTTGCCTGATTGTAGAGGCTTAAAATCCGTTGGGCTGAAGCCTCGCTAGATATACTTTTCACTGGCTTTGATGAGGTAGGTACTCCCAACACTTTCTTGGATTGCACCCGCATGAAGGCCTCCCGCAGCACTCGACGGTTTCGCGGGAAGTCTTTACCTGCTGCTGCTTTCGTTGACGCTTCTCAATACGTCTTCAGCTCACATATACTGATTGGGTCTCTCCACATATATCAATGACTAAAAAAAAACAAGAGAAATGCAACAATGTTCTCCTTATCGTGATCGCTCTATATCAGAAAACTTAAAACTATTTATTCAAATGGCTAAAGGTAAATTCCAAATGGGAGAAAAAGTATTAAGAGCGAA
>JAOSIP010000010.1:0-23533 GCA_030586815.1 Candidatus Phytoplasma planchoniae | reverse complement strand
TCAATTTTCCTTCTTAGGCCATTTCAGGCTTCTCCATAGAATTATTCGGTGGCAGTGTCCTCTTGACTAATTTGCTTTCGTCGCAACCTGCTTTTATGGTCTGCTCTAATCTGACATTCTTTCGTCTGCCCGACCGACCATATCCTTTCAGGGTTTATCAGCCCTGGCTATTGGTTGAATAGCACGAAATTTAGGCCTCTTTGGCGCCCTTGTATCCTCAATAATACTCATAATTAACAAACATAAAAAAATTTTTAAGCTTTTTAAATAGGGTTATTTTATAATAACCCGTTAAAGCTTCTCCACGTGCTCCCGCAATTCCAAATTTTGTAAAGATCTTTTCACCAGGAGTTTTATTACTAAAATATAAAAAATCTTTACGTAATTCTTTAGTTAATTCGCATGTTTGAAAATGCCAATTAGAAAAAGAAATATTATTAAATAAAATAGAGATAGATTATTTGCGCTTCAATCATCAAATTTATATTTTGATTATCTATTTTACAAACAACCCTCCCTTTTAAACCGGATGAGCGTTTCCAAGCATCCGGCTTGCCATAATTTATCCTTTTTATCCGACTAACTTTGTATTACCACTAATTAGTTGTTTATTCTTATCGTTCTTTTTAGAAAGTTAATATTAGTCTCATAACCTTTGGAATTAATCGATCTTTAATAGTAAAATAAATCTTGAAAATTTAAGATTTTACCTTACCTTTTCGGGATAATAACTTGTATAACTAGTCATAATTGATAATAACCGTTGACGTATTCGCGGCAGTATACTCTCTTTTTGAGCTTGATATCATTAAATAATCTATCTGTTGTTCCACTGCACTTGTGAACCAGAATTTTATTTCATGTTTAGTAAATACTTCTCATATTATTAATTCCATATTTAAACTTTTTTAATACCCTTAGTTATTTAAAAAGAACGATTTTGAATAATATTCCATGTTTACTAAAGTTTAGTTTCTTGCTCTAAAAAGTTTTATTTGTGTATCCACCATACACACCCGAATAAACAATAAATTACTGACTTCTTTTTAAATATCGACCTTGATTCCTTAGGGGAAGTAACCCATTTTACTAATGGTGAGATTCCAGGTTTTTTAATTGATAAACTATCCAGCCCAATGATAGTGTCTGTCTCTACTGCTTATTTATAGTAGTTTATGAGAAAGGTTAGCTTTATTTTATACATCTACTTAACTTCTTATTAGGCCCTTTTTAAGCTTATCCTTAGAATCATTCGGTGGCGGTATCTTCTTGATTAACTACTTTTTTCCATCGCAATCCGCTTTTAAGAACTGCTGTAATTCTTTATTGTTTCCTTTAAAGAATCGTTTTCTTAGCCTTTCAGTGTTTACGCGCACTGGTGATTGGTTAAATCACACGATATTTAGGCATCTTGACGCCCCTCATAAGAAACTACATAATAAATAATTCCGAAATAAAATTAAACCTTTATGAGTATTTATGTTATTGGTAACTTCAAACATGCGTTTTTTTCTTGTTCTAAAACTAATACTCTTAATTTATTAAAATTTAATGATTTATATGATAAAACTAAATTATAAATATGATAAAAAAACGCTAAAAGTTTCTTTAGACTTCATAAAAAGATTAAAATTCATATTTTGATGAGATCCACAACAACTATTTATAGAAACTAAACCTAATGAAGAATAACATAAAAGCTCAATTTCTATAGCAATCAAAGCTAATTTAATTAAATATTCCACAATTTTTTTTAAAAAAGACATCTATCGATAGATAACATTTATCAATTTATAAAGTAAAATAATGGAAAAAATATACTAGCTACAATTACTGTTAAATCTCCGCCAAGACGAGTAGATATTTGCGCATAAGGAGATAATTTTAAAGAATCAGAAGCTTCCAGAATAGCCAAATTACCTGCACCACCAATACTATTAGCACAAAGTCCAGCAGCAATTGAAGCTTGAACCGGATAATAACCCATTTTATTACCAATTATAGCAGATGTTAAAGCAGTATTTAAAACACAAGCAATACAAGTGAACAAAAACGATAAATTAGAAATCCGATTAATAATCATTAAAATATTAATGTTAATACCAATAACTACTAAAATACAAGATGAAAATGATTGAGTAATAAATTTAGAAGCTTGATCGATATATTGAATATAATTATTCGAAATCAAATCAAAAAACTTAATTAATAAAACCAAAATAACTAAAAAAATAATAGTAGGAGGTATATATTTTTCTAAATTGGTGAACGGCCATAATTTTAATAATAAATTTCTAAAAATGCTACTTAAAGCGTATAAAGATAAAATTATTAACAAACCCATTTTCATATTTAAAAAACTTAAATTTAAGTTATTATCTTTTTTTTCATTTTCAAGATGATTAAATTTATTATTACTTAATTTATTTATATTCTTATCCAATTCACCTTCAGGACTACTATATTCCGAATTACCAAAAATTTTTTTAATTAAACCACTGAATATAACACTTAAAATACCACCAATTAATAAAGAAGTGATAATGTGGTTTTTAAAAGCATCTTCAAAACGAACTATTCCTTGCGAAAACACTTTTATCAAAGGAATAATTCCGCATGTTAAACCCCCACACGAAATAGGAACAAAAATAAAAAATATAGCATCTAAAAAACTATTACGATGACTACCAGGAACACTATCTATACCGCCAATAGGTTTTAAAAAAATGCCTAAAAGTCCTGTTACTAACCCAGAACAGATTAAAGATAAAATAACTAAAAATAAAAATTTAGGACCATTTTTTTTTAAAATAAATTTATCAATACTCAAAAGACTACCGCAAACCAATGAAGCAACAAAAAATTCAGAAAAACCTATATTACTATTCTTATTAAAAAAAGATATCCTTTCGCGAAATGCACTTTGAAATTGCATTAATGATGTTTCAAAATTACGAGGGAAAAAATTATAATTAAATAAAAAAGCTGGTAATAATAAACAAAAAATTGCTCCTCCGCCCATATCTTTTAAAATAGGGATTTTTTTACCTATTACTTTTAATATTTCAGCTAAAATCATAGTAAATAATAAAACTGAAATTAAATTATGCCAAGATGAATTAAATTGTCCTTTAGTAGCGTCATAAGAAATCCAAATATGCATTATAGAAATGCTCAATAAAAGTAAAGCAAACTCAATCGAAAAACCTAAAATTTTTAATTTAGGTTTTTTATGCGGATTAAAAGTTGAATCATTAATAGAACTATTTATATTCATATATAAAAGACTACTTCCTATTTTATTTTTTATTTAAGTTATTTTAAAATAATTAAAATATATTGTTGAGATTAAAATATTAATTTTTATTATTTATTTAACGTTTTCAATAAAACATTAACAAAATCTAAAACTGTCCAAGGTGATTGAGAAGTAATAAAATTACCACTTACAACTGTCATTTTGTCAGGACAATATTTTCCTTCTTTAATATAAATCTCATATCCAGGAAAACAAGTAAAAGAATTGTTTTTTAATAAATTTAATTTTCCCAAAAATGCAGGAGCTGCGCATATAGCTGCAATAATTTTATTGAAATCTGAAAATATTTTAATTATATTTAATATGTTTTTTAAAGAATCATGTTCATTTTCTATAACATCTTTAACATACGGTCCGCCTGGTATAATTAAAAAATCATATTTATCATAAATAACATTTTTAGATATATCAGCTTTAATCATTAAATCTGATGCAGAAACCACATCTAATGAATTATTAAATGTCAAAGTAGTAACATCGAAACCATTATTTTTTAATAAAGCTCTTGTTGACAAAGCTTCGCAATCTTCGAATCCATTTTGTAAAATTAATAATCCTTGCATAAAAATAATTCCTTTTTTATCAAATTATAAAATAATATAAAATTTAATTTTATAAAATTTATTATTTTAAAGATATATTACTTACTTTTTCTATAGCTTTAACAATAGCTTGTGTACATTCAGGATCAAAAATAGAAGGTAAAATATTTTCCTCATTTAATTGAGATTCAGGAATAACAGATGCTAAAGCATAAACGGCAGCTAATTTCATTTCTTCTGTAATTTGAGCAACTTTACTATCTAAAGCTCCGCGAAAAATTCCCGGAAAAACTAATAAATTATTGATTTGATTAGGGAAATCTGAACGACCTGTCGCTACAATACGAGCATTACCTTTCTTAGCTTCTGATGGCATAATTTCTGGTACTGGATTAGCCAAAGCAAATACAATGGCATCTTTATTCATACTAGTAACCATATCAGATGTTAATAAATCAGATTTAGAAACCCCAATAAAAACATCTTTATTTTTGATAATTTCATTTAAAGTGCCGATTTCATTATAAAAATTAGTTATTTTAGCTAATTTTTGTTGACTTACATTTAATAATGCTAAATCTTTAGAATTAATTGCTCCGTGTTTATCTACTAAAACAATATTTTTAGGTTTTAATAATAATAATAATTTCGCAATAGCTGTACCTGCTGCTCCTGCTCCTAAAATAACTATTTCAATTTCAGACATCTTTTTATGCACAACTTTTAAAGCATTAATCAATCCAGCAGCAACAGCAATAGCCGTACCATGTTGATCATCATGAAAAACAGGAATTGATAATTTTTGTTTCAACATTTCTTCGATCTCAAAACACTCAGGAGCTTTAATATCTTCTAAATTAATAGCTCCAAATATAGAAGAAATTTTACTAATGATATTAATTACTTCTTCAGGATCTTCAGAATCTATACAAATAGGATAAGAATCAATATTAGCAAATTTCTTTAATAAAACAGCTTTACCTTCCATTACCGGAATAGAAGCCAAAGCACCAATATTTCCTAAACCTAATACTGCTGTTCCGTTACTAATAACTGCAACATTATTACCTTTAGAAGTATATTTATATACATCTTTGGGATTATCTTTAATTTTTAAACATGGCTCTGCTACTCCCGGAGTATAAACGAGAGCCAATTCTTTTAAATTATTAACTTCTACTTTAGATACTGTAGCTAACTTACCTTTTTTTTGCGCGTGCAATTTTAACGCTAACTCTTGATTATTCATAAATTAATAGCTCCTGTTTATATTTGATTTATAGAATTTATCTATAAAGTTTATTTACCAAATATAATAAATTTAAACTTAAGATTTAATTATTGAAAAAATTATTATATTAAAAAATAATTTTAATTATTAAATTAATGAAAATTGACACATTGGTTTTTAGTGCATTAATTTAATTAAAAATCACCAATAATAATAATGCATGACCTTTGACAAAATGTCAACATAAATTTGTTTTTTCATTAATATTTATTTTATAATTCAATTATTTTTCTAATATTTCTAAAATAAATAAAACTAATTTATAAAACAGTATTTATCTAAAATTAATAATATCAATAAGTTTCTTAATAGTAATTTTATAATTTGTATAAAAGTAACTAATATATAAAAAATTAATCCTAAAACAAAAACATATTATATAAATTTTCCGCTTGGTATTAAAAAAGGACAGAGAAATATGAATTAAACTAACTGTTTGCTTTAAATAAAAATAATTTAATCAAAGTTAAAGCTAAACCACCCAAATTAATTAAAAAGAATATTTCTATTTCTATTAAAAATAGATAAAATATAAATTTACCAGCTCCAATAGCTCTTAAAAGTCTTATATCTTTATATCTAAGCTTAATAAGAATTATTATTAAAATTATCATAATCGCAACAAAAAAAATAGCTAATACAATAAACGCTCCAAAATCCATGGTAAAATCAATTCTTTTATATCTGTTTCAAGAAGATTAAAACTTATAAATGGAGTTTTAGATAATGTTAAATTTGGATTTTCTGTTTTAGATAAATATTAATTATACAAATGATAATAATTATCAACCAAATCATCTATTTCCATCTTATATAAACTTTAGTACAACCTATTTATTTTACAAAACTTAAAAGTTTTATCTTCGTTATAACCTTTTTGTATAAGATCCGGAGTTATAATTTCATTCATTTCTTTTGTAGGTAATAAAACTATATTTTGATTACCAAAACAATTTTCGACCCAATAATACTGTTCTAAGCGCACGTTTTATATAACTAAAAAACTTGTTTTTTCTTTAATTTTAATTTATTGTAATCTTAATTAAAATTTTTATCAAAATTTAATGGCTTGCGATAACCGACTGCGCTCCAAAATTTTTCATTTTCTGATGTTTTTATAAAATCAACAACATTGCCAACAAAAACACATCGGAATCATATTCCTTTTTAACATTAATCAATTAATAACTTATCATGAGTTGCAAATAAACTTTCGGATTTTTTTACTTCAATAAATTAAATTCATCAAAAGTCATAGTTAATATATTTCGAAATGTTTCAAAATATCGATTAGAAACTAAACCTTTAGAAAAAACAAAATTTTTGGCAGAATAGTTTTGCAAAACTGATTTAATAGCATACGAAGATTTAAAAAAAATTACTAATACAAAACCTAATAAAACCAATAATTCTTTATTTTTTACATCAGAATCCGAAATATCTAAAAATATTTTTAGATTTCTTATTTGATCTTTAATAATCTGACCATCTTTTAATTCGATGATACTTCGATGATACGATCTCTGCATATTTATGAGCCATTTCTAAATCATGCGAAACCAAAATAATTAATTTTTGTTTAGCGATTCTTGAAAACAACTTTAATATTTGTTCTTCCGTTACACTATCTAAAGCTCCTGTTGGTTCATCAGCTATTAAAATCAGGTTCCTTAATCATAGCTCTCGCGATAGATACTCGTTGTTTTTGTTTTCATTAACATTACACAAACCAAAACCAGCTAAATCTACCTCATTTAGAATATTATTGATTACTTTATCATCAACTTTTTTTACCTTACAATTCTAAAACAATTGATATATTTTGAAATACCATCAAATCATTGATTAAATTAAAATGTTAAAAAATAAATCCAACTGATTGATTTCTATAATTATTGAAATCGCTTTCATTAAAATTTCAAAAAGATTTATTTTATTTTTAAAAATAACATCTCCATCAGAAATTTTCTCCAAAACACCTAATATATTTTCATCAAAATAGTTTTACCATTACCAGATTTTCCTACAATAAAAACTAAACCTTAGGATGATAAAGATATATTAATTCCTTTTAAAGCAGAAATAAAATCTTTTTTCAATTTAAAAATTTATCAATTTTATTACAAACTAACATTATAAAATTATCTTTATCCCTTTGCTAAATAATAAAATTAAAATTTCTAGAATAAACATCTTAATTATAATAAAAAATTATTTTTTTAAAGTACAACTAATAAAATGTTCATCAGATACTTGGTATAAATCTAAATCTGGTTCTGCATAATTTTTAAAATTACGAAAATCAAAAATTTCATTTTCAGCATTATAAAAATTTTCATTAAGTTGAATACTAGAACGATAAATACTAGTTAATAAAAAATCATTTAACAATTTTTTAGTATAAGGATGCATAGGGTTACTAAAAATTTTTTTACAAGGAGCTTTTTCAACAATCATACCTTTATATAAAACAATAATATTTTCAACCAAAGAAGCAACAATACTTAAATCATGTGTAATAAAAATCATAGACATATTATATTTTTTTTGCATATCTTTGATTAAATGCAAAATTTCTTTTTGAGCTATAACATCTATAGCAGTAGTAGGTTCATCTGCAATCAACAGTTTTGGTCGACAAATTAAAGAAATAGCTATAGATACTCTTTGACATAATCCTCCAGATAATTGATATGGATAAGATTCCAAAATTTTATAAGGATCTGAAATTTCTACCTGTTCTAATAATTTTATAGCTTGAATAAGAGCTTGTTTTCCGTATAAACCTTTGCGTAATTTTAAAATTTCAAAAATTTGTGTTTTAATTTTGAACAAAGGATTTAAACTTGACACAGGATCTTGAACAATAATGCTAATCTCTTGACCACGAATTTTACGCATTTGTTGTTCATCGAAATCAGAAATCAATTCTTGATTAAAAATAATTTTTCCGTGAACAATTTTTTGATTAGTTTGTAAAAGTTTTAAAATTGATAAAGCAATCTGACTTTTTCCAGAACCAGACTCGCCTATAATAGCTAAAGTTTCTTGTTCTTTAACTTCAAAATTAACTCCTCTCACAGCTTTAATCAAAAAATTTTCAAATTGAAAATAAGTATGTAAATTTTTTACTTGTAACAAACTCATATTTTTTCATCCCTTTTGATATAGGCATAGAATTATTTATATTGCAATAACCGAATTTATATTCAGATCATCTATTACAAATAATCCCTCCTCTAAATTATTAAAATATAAATATAAATCAATAAGATATTTTTAATTCACTGAATTAGATTTATAACGAAACGAATGTAACTTTAAGACAGTTATATTAATCCACGTGTTTATAAATTAAAAACTATTTATCAAATAAACTGATTATAAATATATTTTAACATTTAGTTTCATAATAAGGAATACGAGGAATTGCATTTAATAACTCTTTTGTATAGAAATGCATAGGTTTTTGAAAAATTTCTTTTGTTGGAGCTAATTCTACCAATTGACATTTATACATTACTCCAATTCTGTCACTAATATATTGAGCTACTCCTAAATCATGAGAGATAAATAAGTAAGTAATTTTATATTTTTTTTTAAAATCATTTAAAAGATCTAAAATTTGTTTTTGAATAGTTACATCTAATGCGGAAACAATTTCATCACAAACCACAAATTTTGGTTTTAAAATTAATGTTTTAGCTATATTAACTCTTTGCCTTTGGCCTCCACTCAATTCAGCCGGATAACGTTCCATTAATTCAGACGACAAACCGCATTTATTCATAATATCTATAATTTGTTGATAATATTTAGGATCTTTATAACCAAAAACTTTTTTATGAATAATTAATCCTTCACCAATAATATCACGAACTTTAAATTTAGGATTTAAAGCGGAAAAAGAATTTTGAAAAATAATTTGTAAATCAGGACGCCAAATTTTCATTTGATTAGGTTTTAAAAGACTTAAATTAATATTTAAATCATCATCAGGAAAATACCAAACATTTCCTTGATTATTTCGTTGTAATTGTAAAATTAATTGACCTAAAGTAGATTTTCCCGAACCTGATTCACCAATAATACTTAAAGTTTCTTGTTTGAAAATAGATAAATTAATATTATCATTAGCTCGGAATATTTTGTTATTAATCATAAAATATTTATTCAAATTTTCAATTTTAAATAAGATTTCGGATTTATTTATATCCATTATGCATACCTCTTTCTTTGAAAAAAGATTATTTTGTTAAAAAAATCAATTATTCAATAAATTCATTAATACCTTCTGCTATAAAATTAAAAGCTAAATTAGTAAAAATAATAAACATCATTGGAAAAAAGAATAATCTCGGATATATATAGATATAAGTTTTATTCAAACTTAATAAAAGCCCCCATTCAGGAATAGAATTATCTAAACCAATCCCAATAAAACCAAAGGAAGACGCCACTAAAATAACACTACTTAAACTTAAAGCTATTCTAATTAATAAAGTTGGTAATAAATGAGGGAAAATATGTTTTCGAATAATATAACTATGATTAGCTCCTAAAGCTAAAGCATTTTTAACAAAATCTTGACGAGTTATTCTAATAGTAGCGTTTTTAATATTTTTGATAAATGTCGGTAAATAACATATAGATAAAACCATAATTAATTGATAAATTCCAGTTTTTAAAAAAAACATAATTAAAAATGCTAAAATAAAATCTGGAAAAACAATTAAATAATCACAAATAAAATTAGTTATAATATCCCAAAATCCCGAAAAATAACCGCCTAAAATTCCTAAAACTACGCCTATAATAAAGCTAATAGAAACAGAAATAACTGCTATATATAAAGATGTCACGGTTCCTCTAATCAAATAAGAAAAAACATCATGACCCAAAGAATCTGTACCTATCCAATGACTAGATCCGGGTTCCAAAAAAGATTTATATGTATAATTCCACATAGAAGCTTTTTGAGGAATAATCATAGGAAGAATAAAAGTTATTCCTAATAAAAAAAATAATAATACTAAACCAACTAATAAAATATTATTTTTTTTAAATAAAAGATTCAAAAAATAAAATATTTTTTTTCGAATAATAATAAAAAATACCTCCCTTTTTTAAGGTAAAAATTACTTTTTAATAAAAGTTGGATCGATGAAATAACATAATAATTCTACTAAAATTCCAATTAAACTAATAACTAAAGACAACATAATTACACAACATTGTAGAACAATAAGATCTCTTTGATTAAAAGAATCAAACATTAATAAACCTAAACCCTTTAAATTAAAAATACTTTCCAAAATAATAGCGCCGCTTAACATAAAATTAAAAATTAAACTAACATGAGTAAAAATAGGCACTAAAGAATTTTTTAATATATGTTTAAACCAAATTCTTTCTTGAGATAACCCTTTTGCCCTAGCGGCTATCACAAAAGGTTGATTCGAAACTGATATTAAAGTAGAACGAACAATACGAAAAATTGAAAAAACCGCTATTAAACTTAAAGAAGCAATAGGCAAAATCCATGATTTAATTTGATCTAATCCTGAAATAGGCAATAAATTAAAATAAAATGCCAAAAAATACTGTAACAAAAAACCAATGATAAAACTAGGCATAGAAATAAATAAAATAGATGTAAAAATCAAAATATAATCTATTTTACTTTTGTAATTTCTAGCTGATAAATAACCTAAAAAAATTCCTATTAATGAAGCTATTAAACAACTACAACAAGTAATTGTAAAAGTTATTTTAAAAGATCTTATAAATAAACTTAAAGCTGAAATTTCAGGATATACATATGACTTACCAAAATCCCATTTAAAAACAATATTATAAAAATATCTAAAAAACTGTTCTAAAAAAGATTTATCTAACCCTAATTGAATTCTTAATTGTTCTCTTTGTTGATAAGTACTTTTATAACCTAATAAAGATACAACAGGATCGGAAAAAAATTTCATAGAACCGAAAATTAATATAGCAACAATTAAAAAAATTAATCCAATATAAAGTAATTTTTTGACAAAATATTTGTTCAAAAACATTTAATTAAATTTTCCCCTTTAACCTACCACATAATTTTATTAAAAATTAAAAATTTATATTTAAAAAATTTAGTGAATTTAAATTTTACGTAATTTAGTAATATTAAGATTTCCAAGTATATCAATATCAAAATTAACTAAATTTTTACGTATAGCTATTTCAGAATATTTTTGACAATACAAAGGGATAATAGCATATTTATTAAATAAAAATTGATGAAAATCACGAACTTTTTGATCATAACCAGGTTTACCAGCATTTGATTTTAAATTATTTAAATATTTAAAAATTTTTTCATTATCTGATAACTGATGCCAACTCATAGAACCTCCCTCTTCTTTAGGACCAAAAAAATAATTTAAAACATAATAAGGAGTGATATCTTCGAAATTTTCCGAAATCATTAAAATATCAAATTCACCTTTTTCACCTTTATTAGCTAATTCATTTAATTCTCTAACCTCATGCTTAATTTTGAAACCTTCTTTTTGTAAAAAATCAGTAACACGACTAGCATAACGATAAGATATAGGAGATGTTGCGTTAATACTAAAAAACATTATTTCTTTATCATAACCAGGTTTTTGGCTTTTACAAGAATTATCGAAATTAGGTTTCGCTAAATAACCTATCATACGAGGATCTGACACGCTATTAACAACTTGATAACGCTCCGTATCTTCACCTAATTGATTTAAAAATTGTTGTTTTTTTTCTGGATTTAATGACTCAGCAATACTTCGGCGTTCTCTTAAAGATAATTTTTGACAATTTAAAAATAAATAGGTCATAACAAGAGATTCTGGTTTGATAATTTGCAAATCAGAATGACGAGATAAATCTTTTGATGCAGTTTTATCAAGAGAAACAAAAGATATATCAATATCGCCTTTTTTAAGATGCATATTCATAGTTTGGGTATCAGGAATATAACAAGCTTTTATTTGTTGAATATTGCTTTCAATATAATCATTTTTTTTATAATAATTATTAAAACGTTCTAATTTAATATTATTATTATCAAATTCTTTCAATTTAAATGGACCTAATCCAATTCGACGATTAGGAACTTTAGAATTTTCTCCTTCGAACATAATAATAGGAACTTTGCTTAAATGATGATAATTTAACGGATCTTGATCATCAGTAAAAAGAATAAAAAAACAATTTATATCATTATTATCTACTTTAATATCTTGAATAAAACCGGAATGTTCACCACCTTTTTCTTTATTATAAAGAAAATTATTGACAATATCTTGATTAGTTAATAAGCGTTCATTATGGAATTTAATACCTGGTATTAAATTACATTTATAATATCCGGTAAATTCACCTTGTTGTGTTTGTTTTAAAGGCATAGAAACCAGAAGACTAGGTTTATAATTTTTTGTATAATAATCATTTTCTTTTGAAGGATATGCTTTTATCAAATATTCATGCAATAAATCCCGAATATGAGTATTAATAACTGTATTAGCACCTTGTCCAAATATACCAAAACCATCTTGTACTGAAGATGTTAAACCTAAAGTTAAAACATTTTTATTTTGTTCATTTAAATCATTATTGTTTTTTTGATAATGTTTTATAAAAGTCCATAACATTATTAAAACAAAAATACTGATTATCAAAGTAATAATTTTTTTATTTTGCAAAAACCGAAAATATACTAATAAAAATATACTTAAACTTCCTAATAAAATAGCAATTAAAATCCAAATCATATTATATTTCTATAATCTCCCTTATTAATTTACAAAATTTCCAAAAAATAACAAATTTAATAAAATAATACAAATAAAAAGATATTTATAACTTAAAATTAATATACTTACATAAATTTATATAAAATAATTTTTTTATCCCAAATACCAATATACTATAAAAAAAATATAAACCAACTATAACAACCATTTATTTACATTAAATTTAATTCTTAGTTTTTTATATCATAACTTATATATTATCATAATAACTTCACATCTGCACTACAATATGAATTCCCAATAATTTTAATCCTTCTTCTAAAACTATACAAATACTTTTCATTAATAAAATAATCCCTTTTTTTAATTCCAAATCAGAAGTTAAAATTTTTTCTTGTTCATAAAAATAATTAGTATATTTTGATAATTTAAATAAATAACGAGCTAATAAACTAGGCATATTATTTTTAAGAACCTTTTCTAGGATAACAGGAAAATCATCTAATAATTTAACAATAATAAAAGAATAATCCTTTTGAAAATAATTAGTTAAAAAAGACCAATTTAATTCATCTAAATTAATATTAAATTGTATCTTAGTCATAATTGACTTCAAACGTACCAAGGTATATTGCAAATAAGGTCCTGTATTACCTTCAAATTGAATCATATTTTCTAAATTAAAATCAATATTTAAATGACGATCATTTTTCAAATCATTAAAAAAAATTGCACCAATAGCGATTTTTTCTGCTATTTTATTTATATTTATTTTAGATAAATTTTTATTTCTTTCTTTAATAATTTTTTCAATCTTATTTTGGGCATGATGAATAATATCTATTAATTTATAATCTTGATGTTTTCGAGTCGAAATTTTCATTTTATTTAAACAAATCAAACCAAAATTAATGTGTCTAATATCGAAATGATATCCCATTTGTTGAATAATTTCAATTAATTGTTGATAATGCAATTTTTGTTCATTGCCTACTACATATAGAATTTTCTGAAAATTAAATTTTTTAGCACGATATAATAAACAAGCTATATCCCTGGTTAAATAAAGAGTACTACCATTATCTTTTTGTAGTAAAGCCGAAGGAATATCTTTTAAAGGAAAAATATAAGCTTTTTTATCAATAATAATTAATTTTTGTTTATATAACTTTTTAACTAATTGTAAAGCTTTTTGATGATAAAAAGATTCTCCTATATAAAAGTCAAAAGAAATACCTAATAATTTATAAATTTTTTTAAACTCTTTTAAAGAAATACGTCTAAAAAAACGCCACAATTTAAATATATTTTCATCTTTTTCTTCTAATTTTTTAAAAATATTTTTAGCTTCTAAATGAAGATTAGTATCTTTTTTTGCTCGTTGATGAAACAAAATATAAAGTTTTTGTAATTCATCAATAGAATTACTCAAAATTAAATTTTCTTTACCCCATTTTTGATAAGCTAAAATCATTTGACCAAATTGAGTTCCCCAATCTCCTAAATGATTAATACTAATAGTATTAAAGCCTAACTTTTGATAAATATTTTTTAAAGCATTACCGATAATAGTTGAACGCAAATGACCAATAGAAAAATTTTTCGCAATATTAGGAGAAGAATAATCCAAAACAACAATCTGATTATTACTAGCCTTTCGGGCATAATCAGAAGATAATGCGTAAATGGAACTTAAAATTTTCTGACTAATTAAACCTCTTTGTAATTTAATATTTAAAAAACCTTTATCTAAATTAACTTCAGATATTTCTGGTAAAGTTAATAAAATTTTTTTAAAATCATGAAATACCTTTGATAAATCATTATTCCATTGATCACGATAGACAAATAAAGGTAAATAAAAATCCCATAATAAATCTTTATCATAATATTTAACTATGGATTTAATATTGAATTTTACATTTAAAAGATTAGTAATTTGCGTTTGCAATTTTTGCAAATACATAAAAAAATTCTCCTAATATTTCGAAAAAATAATTGTAAATTTAAAATTGAATTAAAACATATTTTGAAAAAAATAAAATTATACTTAAAATATCGACTATTGGGATATTTTAAATATAATTAAATCTTAAGAAAATTATTCTAAAAACTTTATAAATTCAGAAAAATCCTTAGGCAAAGGAATATCGAATTGTAATTCTTTCCCTATCCAAGGATGCATAAAATATAATTTTTTAGCATGCAAAAGTTGAGAAGAAACTAGATATTTTTTTTTATTATACAAAGGATCTCCTATAATGGGATGTTTTAAATAACTTAAATGTACACGAATTTGATGAGTACGTCCTGTTTCTAATTGGAGTTCCACAAGAGAATAATTATTAAATTTTTTTAAAGTAGTAAAATGTGTTATAGCTATTTTACCTTGAGATGTTACAGACATTTTCAAAGGATTACGATAATCTCTTTTGATAGGTAAATTAATAGTACCCGACTTATTTAAAAAACCTTCAATTAAGGCATAATATATTCGTTTAACATCTTTACTTTGCAACATTTTTTGCATTTTATCAACTACTTCTATTGTTTTACCGACTAAAATTAAACCTGTAGTATCCTTATCTAAACGATGAATAATACCCATACGTTCATTCCAAGGCATTTTATTAAAATCTTTAAGTTGATATAATAAACCATTAACTAAAGTAATACCTCGAAAACTAGTAGAAGGATGTACTATCAAATTAGCAGGTTTATTAATTACAACTAAATAATCATCTTCATAAACGATTTCTAAATTTAAATTAACAGGATATAAACAATTATTTTTTTTAATTAATTCCGTTAAATTTAACATTACCACATCTTGATATTTTAAAATAGCACTTTTTTTGGCTAAATTATTATTTACTAAAACTTTTTGATTAGCGATTAACTTCTGAACTTGACTTTTAGTAAAACCAATTTTACTAGTAACAAAACAATCTAAACGATAACCATTAAAATTTTTAGTAACAATAAACTTTTGTATCATAAAACCTAAATCCAAAAAATAAAATTTCTTTAATTTCTTTATTTATCCGCATAACAAATATCTTAATACATTATTAAAATAAAATCATTATGAATTATTATTTTTTTCTGATAAATTTTTTTTCAGATTTTTTTGAATTAGAAATATTATCAGATGATTCATTGTGTTTTAATAATATCAGAAACATTTGGTGTATCATTTTGTTCTTCTATAAGTTTAACATCTTTATCATTCGGAAAATCTAAATTTGAGTTTTTCTCTTGATCAAACCAACTTAATTTACCTGTTAAATATATCTCTTTGACATCTTTAGTTACTAAAGTTTCTACTTTTAATAAATAATCAACTAAATTATGAACAAAAATTTTATTATCTAAAAGTGCTTTTTTAGCTAATTGATAACATTCTGCAATAATATTTTTAACTTCTAAATCTATCTCTGAAGCTTTAGAATCCGAAAAATTTCGTTCCACTTGACTAAATTGAACTAAACCTACATTACTCATACCATATTCAATTACCATTTTTCTCGCAATATCACTAGCATGATTGAAATCTGCATATGCTCCGTTAGAAATATCATCTAAAAAAATCTCTTCTGCAGCTCTACCACCTAAAGAAATAGCAATATCAATAATCAATTTTTTTCTTGATTTTAAGTTAGAATTTTCACTATCAGGAGATATAAGATTATATCCGCCTACTGAACCTCTAGGAATAATAGTGATTTTGCGAACTTTTTCGATATTATCTAAAACAACAGCTAAAACGCCATGCCCTGCTTCATGATATGCAACTAATTTTTTTTCTTTTTTAGATAAAAAATCTTTTTTAACTGTAGAACCAATCAATATACGATCAATTGCCTCATTAACGTCCTGAGGTTCTATATATAAACTACGACGACGTGCTGCTAATAAAGCGGATTCATTTAAAACTCCTTCTAGTTGAGCTCCACTAAATCCAATAGTTTGTTCGGCGATTTCACTTAAATTAACATTTGGACTAAAATGTTTGTTTTTAGCATGTAATTCTAAAATGGCTTTACGATCTCTCGCACTAGGTAAATTAATAGTAAAACGACGATCAAATCTACCCGGTCTTAAAATGGCCGAATCCAACATTTCCGGTTGATTGGTAGCAGCTATAACAATAATTTCTGTATTAGAACCAAAACCATCCAATTCCACTAATAATTGATTTAAAGTATTATCGTGTTCTGAATTATGACTTATAGCACCTCTTTTATGAGCTAAACCTTCTACTTCATCGATAAAAATAATACAAGGAGAATATTGAGCGGCTTTTTGAAATAAATTACGTATACGAGAAGCTCCTACTCCTACATATTTTTCTACAAATTCGGATCCAGAAGTTGCAAAAAAAGCTACCCCTGCCTCTCCTGCTACAGCTTTAGCTAATAAAGTTTTTCCAGTACCAGGAGGTCCTGATAACAAAACTCCTTTAGGAATACGAGCACCTATATCTTTATATTTTTGTGGATATTTTAGAAAATCAATAATTTCTTGCATTTCAATTTTTTCTTCAGAAAAACCAGCTATATTTTTAAAAGTAACATCACTTTTAAAATCTATTTGTTCTTTTTTTCCAGTATATTTTTCGCCAATTTGTTCAAAAAATTTAGAAGTCGTAGATTTAAATAAAGAATATAATACATAACAACTAATTAATGGTATAATAAAGCCAATAGCATCTACTAAAGGGCCAAAACCTAAATAAGGAGGATCTGTATAAGGATTATCTAAAATTACTTGATAAGATGAATCGTTTTTAGATTTTGCTAGAATAATATCAATAATTTGGTTATAAATTTTTTCAGATACCGAATGATATATAGTCTTGTGTTCTTGTTCAAAAAAAATATTATCAGTGGTTTCTACCGTTGTAACTACTAAATCATATAAAGTCGGTATACTACGAACTATTTTTGGTTTAATTTTTTTAATCTTAATATTATTTTTTGGATTTTCTAAAATATTTAACAATTCCATAACAGGATTAGGTTTTTTGATAACTTGGTCAAATATGTTATTCATAGATAACATCATTCCGAAAAACGTTATAAAACCTACAATATGCCATATAGTAAAATGTTGAAAATGTTTCTTGAAAAAATCTATCATAATTCATTATTCCTTTTTTTATAACATTTTTATATTATATCTCAAGAATGTTTTTTAATAATAATTCATTTTATTTTAATTATATCTGTGCCTAAATATTTCTGTAAAACTTTAGGTACACTAACACTACCATCTTTATTTTGATAATTTTCTAAAATAGCTGCCATAGTTCTACCTACAGCTAAAGCTGATCCATTTAAAGTATGAACTAATTTTCCTTGATCTTGTAAATGGTCTTTAAATTTAATATTAGCTCTGCGAGCTTGAAAATCTTCTGAATTACTAATAGAAGCTATTTCACAATATTTTTGTTGACTCGGTAACCAAACTTCAATATCATAAGTTTTACTCATGCTAAAGCCTAAATCACCGGTTGATAACAACATAATCCGATAAGGTAATTTTAATTTATCTAAAATAACAGCAGCATCTTTTAACATTTGTTCTAAAACTATATAAGATGTTTTTGGTTCTACAAATTGAATCAATTCTACCTTATTAAATTGCTTCTGTCTCCAAATTCCTTTAGTATTTTTACCAGAAGATCCAGCTTCTTCTCGGAAACAAGTCGTATAACTAACATATTTAATAGGTAAACTTTTAATATCCAAAATTTCTTGACGATGTAAATTAATAGTAGGTACTTCAGCCGTTGGATTTAAATACCAATTATATTTATCTAAATTTAATTTAAAAACATCTTGAGAAAACTTAGGTAATTGACCAGTAGCAAACATAGATTGTTGGTTCACTATAAAAGGTGGTATCACTTCTGAATATTTGTTAGATACATGATTATCTATCATAAAATTAATCAATGACCTTTCTAAGCGGGCCCCTAATCCCTTCAAAACAACAAACTTACTTCCAACAATTTTAGAAGCTTTCTGAAAATCTAAAATATCTAAATCAACTCCTAACTGAAGATGATCTTTTATAACAAAATCATATTTACGAAGTTCTACAACAGAACGATATACTTCTATATTATCAGATTCATTATAACCAATAGGAACACTTTCATGATGAATATTAGGTAAAAAATATAAAATATTTGTCATTTGTTCTTTAATTTTTTTTAAATTAATTTGTAATTGTTTTAAATTTTTATCATGATTGATATCATTATTTAGAATACTTTTTGAATTAGACTGGATTGATAATTTTTCGATTTTTTGGCGAGAAAACTGATTTTTAAAATATTTTATACGCTCAATTTTTTGCAAAATTTTATTTTTAGATTGGTATAAAAAAATTAATTCATCTAATAAATCTTCATTAACAAATCGATTTTTCAGTTTATTCTTAACTAGTTCTATATTTTTAAGTATAAATTTGATATCTAACACAACCTATAAAACCTCTTTATAATATCACTTTTTTAATAAACAAATTTTTAATAAGTAATTTAATATCTTCCGAAAATAAAAATATAGGTTAACGTACATTAATATTATTTAAAGTAATAGAAGCATTTCTTTTCTTTCTATTAACATAATTGCCTACATAAATACCTTTCGACAAACCTTTATCTAATTTTTTACAAACCACACTATAATATAAAGAAGCTTCTTTAAAATCTTTAGCATTTTTTAATTTCTTAAAATAAGTTTTAGTTGATGATTTGAAATCACTATTATGTAATCTACGTTTATTGTTAGTAATGATACGTTTTTTTTGTTGTTTAATATTTGCCATTTACATAAATTCCTTTTTTTTAAATTAAATATTTTTATAATTATTTAAATTACTAAATTTATTTTCAAAATTGAAAAAACGCTCATGCTACATTATATATTAATAGCAGCAATTTTGTGTTGTAATATGTATGTAAAATTAATTAAATTATCCTATTTAACATTTATTAATGATGATTAACATATTTATATCATGAATATTTCTGTTATAAAAGATTATTTCTTAACGAAAATAATATGCCAAAGAAAATATAAATTTAAATTTAACAAAAACATATTTAAACGTATACATATCCTATTATAACATCATTAAATATTATTGAATTAAATAAAAAAATTTGTTAGAATGAAGTTGGAAAATTTATTTTATTAAAAATAATAAATTTTAATTACTTAAATTTAAGTTAATATTAATGTCAAGAAAAATAATATTTATATTTTATAGATAAGGAGATTATAAAAAATAGTATGTCATTAATTAAGGATTTATTATCGATTCCAACAATTTTAGATTTAGATAAAAGATTACCTAAAGCTGATTTATGGGATTGCCAAAATTATTATTTGCTTATCATGGATTTACCAGGTTTTACCAAAGAACAAGTTAAAATATCTGTTAACGAAGGACGTTTAACTATTGAAGCGGACAATCGTTACGAACAAACCAATAATAAACAATCCACAAATAAACATGATTCTATTAAAGAAAATAATCCTTCTAAAGATTTTTGCTGTTCAACCGAAAATTGTTCTGATTGTGAATTATTATATCAAGAAAGATTTTACGGTAAAATAGAACGTACTTTTAATTACAATTTTATACATTTAACTAGTGTTAAAGATATTGAAGGTAAATTAGAAAACGGATTATTGACACTTAAAATTAATAAAAAAACAAAAATTCAATCAAATAAAGAATTTGTACAATTAAAATAAAATTTAATTATTAATTAACCTACTAAAAAGAAAATAAAAAAATTCAAAATAATTTTTTGAATTTTTTTTATTTTTTTATAATTAATTTTTAAATTTTATGAAATCAAATATTAAAAAAATTCTTTTAAAATTTTTTTAGTATACATTAATTCATCTTTATTTTTTAAATCTTGACGTTTATCATATTTTTTTTTACCACGTACTAAAGCGATTTCTAATTTAAACAAATTACGTTGATTAAATATTTTAATAGGAATAATAGCTAAATTATGAGTTTTTATTTTATTTTTTATTTGTAAAATTTCTTTTTTTTTAAGTAAAAGTTTCTTTTTTCTATTATCAATATGATCAAAATCGTTACTACAGGAATATTTAGTAATTTTCATATTAATTACAAATAATTCATTATTATCAATACAAACATAAGAATTATCTAAATGAACTTGACCTAAACGAATAGACTTAACCTCATTACCTAAAAGTTGAATACCAGCTGAATACTTTTTATCCAAAAAATAATCATAATTAACTTTTTTATTAAAAATAACTTTTTGCTTCATAACGAACCTAAAAATAATTGCATCTATTTAAATTAGACTGAAATTAATTTATATTTTGACAAAGCTTTTTCAACAACAGATACCGCTTCTTGAAAATCTTGTATTTGTTGAATTCGAATCACCTTATTTTCTAAATCTTTATAATGCAATAAAAAATGTTCTATTTCTAATAACCAAGATTTGGGTATATCTGATAAATTAATATATTGTCGTAACATCAAATCTTTTACCGGAATAGCGATAATTTTATCATCTTGTTGACCATTATCTAACATACGAATAACCCCTATAGGACGACATTCAACTAAGACCATGGGATCTAAAATTTCTTGAGTTAAAACAAATACATCTAAAGGATCATTATCATCACATAAAGTTAAAGGAATAAAACCATAGTTAGCCGGATAACAAAAAGCAGTGTTCAAATAACGATCTAAAATCAAAAAACCAGTTTCTTCGTCTAATTCATATTTTTTTTTACTACCACGAATAATTTCTATAAAAACTAAAAAATTATTACCTGATAATCTCTCAGAACTAATTACTTTTAAATTATTATTCATTAAATTACCTACCATTTTTTAAGTTTAATAAGGACATATTTTAACGATTATTTTTGTGTATTTTTTTATATTTTAAAATACAAAAAAACAATATAAAACATCCGTTATAAATATATTTTAATTAACTTAATTTAAGTCAAACGAGCATTAAAAAAAGCTTTTTTTTGTATTGCAAAAGTTTTTTTATATAAAACACTAATATCTAGATGATGAAAAAACGAATTATAACAATTTTTCGTATCATAATTTGTACGTAAAATTAATAATTTATCAATAAATTTAAATTGTTCAATATTATTTTCATTTTGAAAAATTTCATCAAAAGTTAAATAAAATTCATTCAATTTTTGATCATGTTCTAATTTTAACAAAAAACCTAAAGTTTTATGTTCAGGATTGCATTCGATATTAAGATTCATTTCGTATAAAGGTTTCACTTTTTTGGTATTAATTGAATAATTAACTTCAAAATTTTTTGGAATAAATATACTGCTAAAACTTAATAATAAATTAAACAATAAATTACGATCCAATTCATCAATATCTTTTAATTTATTAATTTGTTCTAATAAATTATTAACAGATATTTTAATCGATTCTTCAGAAGCCTTAGATTTAGAAATTTCTAATAAATGTCTTATGTAATTTAACAAATGTTTTTGAAAATCATCTGCATCAAATTTTTCATCCCTTAGATTAATAATTTCATGAATCAACTCTAAAACTGAATAACCTTTGACTTGACAATTACAAAAAGAAATATTAGCAGAAATTATTTTATCTAAATCTTCAGAAGGAAAATAAAAAAAACCTAAATTAGGATTTTTTTTTAATAAACGATAAAAATCTACAGCTACTAAAGAAACTTTTTCATATTTATCATCTATAAATTCTTCTTTAATACCCGATAAATTTAAACACTTAAATAAACAATTTATCTTAGATATATTGGCATCAAAAGCACCAAACAAAAGTTGTTTAAAATTAAACCACTCAAAAAAAGAAGCACATGGTACAGTTTTAACATTTTTTAAAGCATAAAACAATCTCATTCGTTTAGAAAAAAAAGAACCTAAATCATGTTTACAACTAAGTAAAAAATATTGATTAGGTAAACACTTATCATGAGATAATAAAGAAATTTCAGCTTCCGATTTATCATTTTTAGTTAATGTGGATATTTCGGTTTCATCTATATTCTTATCAGATGCAAAAGGTTTTAAATTTGGAAAATTTTTAATTTCGGATTTATTTAAAAATGTTGTTAATTCAATAGTTTCTAAAGGATCTAATTCTTTATCCATAGCATTAACAAACAACAAATTAATATTAACAATCAATAATATTAAAAGTACCAATAATACAAATTTAAAAAATAAAAATTTATTATTATTTTTAATTTTAAAAAAAAATATTTTTGAATTCAAATCTATTATTATACTCTCTTCTAACCAACAATAAAATTATTATTATGGCGGCTCCGGGCAGAATCGAACTGCCGACACGAGGCTCTTCAGGCCACTGCTCTACCGACTGAGCTACAGAGCCTTTTAAAAAGATAAAATTGGCGGTCCGAACGGGATTCGAATCGTGATAGAATTACTACATTTCGTTATTTCTAACTATTATAATAAGCCCCACACACCACCGGACAAGCTAGTTTCCCAGCATCCGGCGATTATTTAAGTGATAATTTTTGGTTTAG
>JAOSIP010000001.1:0-69985 GCA_030586815.1 Candidatus Phytoplasma planchoniae | reverse complement strand
CTTATTTTAAATTATAGTTAGCAATATTTAAAATTTTTATGATATAAACATCATAATAAATAAAATATCATCTTCAGTTTTCAAAGAAATAGTGATCAACTTAAATTACTATAATTTTACTTAATATACAAACAAAAAACATACCTTATTCCAAAGTATAAAGTAACACAGTAATTGTAATTGAAAAAAACTATATTGTCAATATTTATTTGACATTTTATTCTTTATTTTTTGATATCTAAAAACAATTAATTATTTTTCTTAAAATTACTAATTTTCATAAATAAAGATTCTAAAGAATTTGTAGTCAAAAAAATATCTATTAATCGTTTAAATAACACAAAATTCGAATGAATCAAATCGATATCTTTTTGATTCAGTTTTTTTAAAACATATCGTGATAAAGGGATATTACAATCATGACCTACACCAATTTTTAATTTTAAAAAATCTCGTGTTTTTAAAACATCTATAATATTTTTAATACCATTATGTCCCCCATCATTACCATTTTGTTTAATTTCGAACTTACCTACATCTAAATTTATGTCATCATGAATTATAAATATTTTTGATAATCTAACATCATATTTATTTATAACGTTTTTAAGAGCTAAACCTGACAAATTCATATAAGTTTGAGGTTTAAGTAATAAAGTCCATTGATCATTAATACGACATCGATAAATTAAATTAAATTTATCACTATTTTCTTCGATTACAACATATTTTCGAAATTCTTTCAATAAATAATCAATTAACATAAAACCTACATTATGAGGAGTAAAATTAAAATTTAAACCCCGATTACCTAATCCTACAATTAATTTATACATTTATTATCATACTCCATTAAATTTTTTTATTAACTAAAAAAGTTCAAAAATATAAATAAATTTATAATAAATAAAAAATAATTATAATAAAAAAAACTATAAAATTTATTTAGATATTAATAGACTTAAACTGCATATTAGTTATAAATTTATAAATAGTATCCATAATTAAAATAATTAATATACATAAACTCAAATATAAATAATGCTTCCAAGTAATAAAAGTAGTTCCAAAAAAACTATTAAAAATAGTTATATTTTGAGAAATTAAAATAAACAATATTAATTCACACAAAATGCCTACAAATAAAAGTCTATTTTTTTTTGTAAAAGTTTGCCAAAAATAAAACTTATCAGATCGACAAGCAAAAACATTACCTATTTGAGAAAAAATAACCGCACCGAAAGCCATAGTAGAAGCCAAAATAAACTCTTTTTGCTGAGCAATAATTTTAAAAGGGATATTTTGACGCATTAAAGACCAACCACCATAATGTAAAAAAAATATTAATGCTAATATACCTTCTACAATACCTAAAAAACCATAACTTCTTTTTAATAACTTAGTATCTAATAAATGATCTCGAGAGGTACGAGGTTTTTGAGATAATAAATTTTCTTCTGGTTCTTCTGCTCCTAAAGCTATAGCAGGTAATAAATCTGTGATTAAATCTATAGCCAGAATTTGCATAACAGTTAAATAAAGTGGAATTTTAAATAAAGCCATAAAAATAATTGGAAAAATTTGCGGAATATTTGAACAAAAAACATAACTAATAAACTTTTTAATATTAGCGTAAATAGCTCTAGATTCTATCACTGCCTTTGGTATTGTCGAAAAATTATTATCTAACAAAATCATATCAGCAGCATTCAAAACAACATCTTTAGTATCTTTACCCATAGTAATCCCAATATGAGCAGCTTTCATAGCTAAAATATCATTAACACCATCACCAATAACTCCAACAATCTCATTATTTCGAGCATATGCTTCAGTAATTTTCAATTTATGTTTTGGAGTAGTTCGGGAAAAAAATATCGGAACTTCAGTTTTTAAAATATTTTGTAACTCTATAAGAGACATATTATCTAATTGAGAACCATCAATATTTAAAAAATTATCATCTCGAATTAAACCCACTTTTTTGCCAATTGAAATAGCAGTAGGACCGTAATCTCCAGTAATAACAGTAATTTTTAAACCCGCTTTTAATAAATCTTCTACAGCCTGACGAACTTCTATTTTTGGAGGATCAAAATTAACTGCAAACCCTAAAAATACCATATCTTCTTCTTGTTTTTCTTGTTCAGGATCTTCTATTTTTTTATAAGCAATAGCTAAAATACGATAACCTTCACTAGATAATTGCTCATTACAATTCACAAAATAATCTTTTTCCAAAGTTATAAAATCAATAACTTTGTTATTTTTATATTGAAGATTACAACTATTTAAAATTACATCAGGTGCGCCCTTAACAAAGAAATATTTATTATCAATATCATAATATTCTTGAGCTAAATTATGAACCAAAACACTCATTTTTTTATTTTCTGAATTAAAAGGATTAATTTTATCAATAATAAAATTTTTACGAATTTGTTGAATATCTAAACCATATTTTGTAGCTGCCACTAATAAAGCTGCTTCTGTAGGATTACCAGTAATATTAAAATTAATATTTTCCGAATTTAAATCAATCAAATTAGCTTCCGAACACATAATAGTTGCTATTAATATTTTAGAAATAACTTTATTATTAACCAAAATATCATCATTACTATTATCAAAATTACCCTTTTTTTGCAATCCGTGACCAGTAATATCGACAAAACCTCCAGGAAATAATAATTTTTTACAAGTAATTTGATTTTCCGTTAAAGTTCCTGTTTTATCGGTACAAATAACAGTAGCAGAACTTAAAGTTTCTACAGAAAATAATTGTTTAATCAAAGCCTTTTGTTTAGACATTCTTTGAGTACCGATAGCCAAACTTAAGTTAATAGTCGGTAATAAACCTTCAGGAATATTTGCTACTAACATACCTAAAGCTACAACAATAGCAGATTTTAATGCTGATAACCAACTAGATTCCCCTTGAAACTTAAAACGCCACAAACAAATCAAACAAACAAAAATAGCTAAAGAAGCCGCTAAAATGCTAATTCTTTTAACTACTCTATGTATCTCTAATTCTAAAGTACTAGTGCTTTTAGTAATATTACGAGCTAATCTAGCTACTTCTCCTATTTGAGTATTTTCTCCAATAGCATAAACAATACCTTTAGCGCTTCCTTGAGATACTGTAGTACCGGCATAAGCTAAATTAGGAATTTCAAAAATATTATCACTATGATCGTTTTTTAAAGCGTTTCTATTTAAAGGAATAGTTTCACCTGATAATGTAGAATTATCTACAAAAAAATTATTAGCTTCTATTAAACGAACATCAGCAGGAATAATAGATCCAATTTCTAAAAAAATCAAATCTCCTATAGTTAATTTTTGCGTATCTAAAATTTCTATCTTATTGTTTCTATAAACTTGAATTTGTTTAGGAATCATATCACTTAAAGAAGATAAAATTCTTTCTGCCTTATATTCTTGAAAAAAAGAAAAAATACCATTTACAATTACCACTGAAACAATAGCTATACCAATAGCTTTTTCATGGATAATAAAAGCTAAAAAACCAGCAATCCATAATAAAATAGCAAACATTGAAAAAAATTGTTTAATAAATTGTTTACCAAAAGAAAAATGTTTACTCTTTTTCATAACGTTTAAACCATATAACATTTGTCTTTTGCGAACTTCTTCTGTTGTTAAACCGGTTTTTTGCATTTTAAAAAAATCCCAAATTTCATCCAAAGATAAACGACTAATTTTAATAATATCTTCTTTATTCATAGATTTACCTCATTAATTTAAAAGATTAAACAAATTATTCATAAAATTTGTTACAAATAGATAACACATAATAAATGGGAGTTTAATTATCAAAAATAATAATACTTTTAAAGTATAAAAAGTAATTAAATCCTATCATTTAACCATAATATAATATCATTGCAAATTTTAGACTTTTCAATATCATGAAATAAATTATGATATGTTTCGTGATATAATTTTAAATTTTTATCCTTAGATTTAATAGAATCTAAAAGATGAATGCCATTTTTATAAGATATTATTTTATCTTGCATACCATAAAGTAATAGAACAGGAGCCAAATAAGAAGAAAAATTTTTATTTAAATAACGCATACTCAAAACTAATAAATTTCTTAATAAACGATAACTAACAGATTCCAAACGATAAGGATGATAACCCTTACCAAAAGGAACGTGCGCTATCTTAGAAGAATTAAAATTAAGTTTTTTTCTTTGCCACCAACTAAAAAAATAAAAAGGATAATTTAACCAAATATTTGAAACTTCTCTACTAGGAGCAGAACTAATAACCGCTCCATTTATGTTTTTATATTTAATAACATAATTATTAACAATGATACCACCCATACTATGACCAATTAAAAAAATTTTCATAGAAGAATTTTGTTTAACATTTTTAACTAACTGCGCTAAATCATCTAAAAAAATATGAAAACTTTTAATATCCCCTCTTTTACCTAAACTTTTCCCATGACCTCTCGCATCATATGAAATTACATTAAAATTATTTTTAACTAAAAAATCAATTAAAAATAAGTAATCACAAGAACTTTCTCCTAAACCATGAGTGATAATAACATTAGCTTTTCGTTGTTTAGATAATGAACAAAAAACATTTAAATAAGAATTAGCAAATAACATAATAAAACCATTTTTACCTACAAATTAAATTTATTTTTTTCGATTATTTTTTTATATTGTAATAAATATTTATTATATTTTTCTTTTTCTTCTTGAACTTTACATTTATCCGCTTTATCCAAAAAAGATTTATTTTTCAAAAGATTTTCACTTCTTTTTAATTCAATTAAAATTTGATTAAGTTGAGAATTTAAATTTTTATTATTTTGTTCTTGATTAATTTTCAATAACAATGCTCTTTTTATAAAAATAAAAATATTTTTATCCGCAAATAATAATTCATAATTATTATTACATGGAGAAGTATTACCTAATTTTATTTCTGATGCTTGAAAAATTTTTTTTAATTCAAATAATATTAATTGAAATTCATTTAGACAATTTAAAGGTACTTCTAAATATAAATCTAATAAAAAAATTTTATTCAAAGAATTTATTTGGCGAAATTGACGCATTTTAGTAACCAATTTTTTTAAAGATTCAAAAACAGATAACGATATAGAATCATTGAATTTAAAAATAGGTAATTTTTCTGAAATAATAGAAATACCTAAATCTAATTCTTCATAAATAGCATCCGTAATAAAAGGCATAAAAGGGTGTAACACTAATAAAATAGTCTTCCAAATATAAAGAATTACTTTTCGACTATTTGAAATTAATTCAAAATCTTTCTCGATATCTTGCCAACAAATTTTATAAAATTCTAAACCCCAGTTAGCAAATTCTTCCCAAACAAAATTATATATCAATTTACCTATAACACTAAATTCATATTTATCATACAATACATCTATTTTTTTCAGTAAATTGGATAATTTAGTTAATAAAAATTTTTCTGGCAAAAATAATTTACTTTGATCAAAATCTGTCGATAATGTTGAAAGATTATTTTTAATAAAAAAACCAATATTCCACAATTTATTAGCAAACTTCCAACTTGAAATAATTTTATTTTTATCAAAATAAAAATCTAAACCAGGAGAAGAATTAGTAGTCAAAAACCACCTTAAAGAATCTATCCCGTATTGATCAATAATCTCTTTAGGATCCAAACCATTACCTTTTGATTTAGACATTTTTTGACCTTTATCATCTCGAATTAAACCATGTAATAAAACATCTTTAAAAGGCATTTTTTTTAAAAAAAACATACTTTGTAAAACCATTTTAACGACCCAAAAAGTTAAAATATCATATCCGGTAACTAAAACATCTACTGGAAATTTTCGAAATAATTTTTGATTATTAGGCCATCCTAAAGCGCATAAAGGCCATAAAGAAGATGAAAACCATGTATCTAAAACATCTGAATCACGCACAAATCCACTACCCGGATCTTCTATTTGAACTTTAACTTCATTCTTTGAATTATACCAAGCAGGAATAGGATGTCCCCACCACAATTGACGTGAGATACACCAATCCTCTATCTTAGTTAACCATTGATTAAATAATATTAAAAATCTTTTAGGAAAAAAATTAATTTTATGTTTTTTTAAAATTAACTTAGCTAATTCTTTGGTTTTCAAAAACCATTGTAAAGAGAGGCGTGGTTCTATAACGATTCCCGATATATTAGCAAAACGAAGAGAATGATTATAATCTTCTATTTTAAATAAAAGATTTTTTTTATCTAAATCTGAAATTAACCTTTCGCGACACACAAAACGATCTAAACCTTTATATTGTTCTGCCAATTCATTCATAGATCCATCAGAATTAATACATAAAACTAATTTTAGATTATGTTTTTGACCCAATTGAAAATCATTAAAATCATGAGAAGGAGTAACTTTTAACAATCCACTACCAAATGACATATCAACATATTCATCTGCAATAATAGGTATTTTTAAACTAGTACCAGGAACTACAACTTGTTTACCAATTAAATGTTGATATCTTTTATCATTGGGATGAAACATTACAGCCTGATCTCCAAAAATAGTCTCAGGACGAGTAGTTGCTACTATAACAAAATCATCACTTAAAACTTTATCTTCTATTAAAAAATATTTTAAATAAAATAATTTACCTAAAACATTGCGTTCATTAATTTCAGTATCAGATAAAGTAGTTTGGGCACTAGAATCCCAATTAATTATTTTATAATCACGATAAATTAAACCTTCTTTATACAAAGATACAAAAACTTTTTCAACAGTTGAACTAATAGGAGGATTTAAAGTGAATTGTTCATGATCATAATCTAATAAAAGTCCTAAATCTTGCCATTGTTTACGTATATCTTTAATATATTTTTGTTGCCATTGATTCGCAAATTCCAAAAAAATATTTTTAGTTAATTTATGAATGCAAAAACCTTTTTGTTGCAGCTCTTGTTTAATTTTGATTTGCGTAGATATACCAGCATGATCCATTCCTGGAACAAAAAGAACATTATAACCTGTTAACATTTTACGACGAATAAGATTATCTTGTAAAATATTATTCCAAGCATGCCCTAAATGTAATTTACCTGTAATATTAGGAGGAGGGATAACAATAGTAAAATTAGGTAAATTAAAAAAATTACTTTTTTTTTGTAATTCTTTATATTTTAACCAATCAGCATATCTATTTTTTTCAATAATTTTAAAGTCATATTTATTATTCATATTATTTTAAATTTCTCATTTATGATTTCCTAATTAGGATAAATAGGTAGTAATATTCTACCACTTCCCGTACAAATATTAACAAACAAACTGAATTATCAAAAAACTTAAATTTTTTATTTTTCTTATAAAAATTTTTTATAATAATTTTTATTATACATCTAAATTTTTAAACATAAAACTAATAATTTCCGGAATACCATCTTTATCTCGGCAAGAACATAAATAAAAATCTGCAATATTGCAAAAATTATTCTCAAAAGATTGCTTAATAACTCGAATCTGAGGTATTATAAAATTTTTTTTAATTTTATCTTTTTTATTAAGGATTACTACAATAGGAATTTTATATTTAATAAATTTTTGACACATTTGCAAATCTAATGAAGTTGGTCCAATATTAAAATCAATTATTTGAAAAATAATCTTAATAAACTTATTATTTCTAATAAAATTATGAAGCATTAACATTTGTTGAATACGTGATTCTTTATCCCTTTTAGAAAAGCCATAACCAGGAGAATCTACAAAATAAAAATAATTATTGATTAAAAAATAATTTAAAGTTATTGTTTTACCTGGTCTTTTCGAAAATAAAGCTAATCTTTTATAATTAGTTAAGGCGTTTATTAAAGAACTTTTGCCAACATTACTGCGTCCTATTAATAAAAATTCAGGTAAATGCGGAATAGGACGATATTTTAAATTAGTAATACTTTTAATAAAAACAGCTTGTCTAATTATATTCATAAAATCCAAAATAATATTGAAATGTTACATTTTCAAAATTAATTTCCTATCCTTACTTATAATAATTTTATTAATTTTTTTATACATAAATAAACATTTTATTATAATCTCTGAGTTAAATTTCATAAAAATAATAAAATTTTAAATAAGTTAAAATTTTATTCGTTATTTAAATTTTTAAAATTAAATTAAGTTATGAGTAATTAAAGAATTTAAATTAATTTAAATTGTAATTATGATAATATTATAATATCATAGAGATAAAAATTAAAATTTTAAAAACTAAAAAGTTTTAAAAGTAAAAAATTTTAAAAAATATTTCGCTAATCAAAACAAAATGTAAACACTAAATCTCAAATTTAAATAAAATTATTTTATATCAAAAAACTTCTAAGATTAAAAAAATTTTAGTTATTACTAAAATTTATTTATATATCGTAAAAACCAACAAAGGAAATTAAAATTAACCAAATGAATAATAAAAATGAAACTTTACAACAAAAAATATTAAATTTAAAACAAAAAATTAAAGACAAAATTCAAGAATTAGATAAAATAAATTATCTACATCAATTAGATGTTCAATTTAATAGATTTAATAAATATTTCACAGAATTATTTAAATATATTAAACAATGTGATATAAAAGTAAAAAAAGAATTAGGCCAACAAATAAATGAATTAAAGAAAAATTCTCTTATTGCTTACCAAATTAATAAAACCAAATTAGAAAATAAACAATTGCACAAAAAAATAATAAAAGAAAAAATAGATGTTACTTTACCTGGATTTTCATTCCCGGAAGGCAGTATACATCCCCTAACACAAATAATTGAAGAATTAGAAAATTTTTTTTTAAGAATGGGTTATGCTATTTATGAAAGTCAAGAAATAGAAACAGATTTATATAATTTTGAACTTATGAATATAAGCAAAAATCATCCGGCTAGAGATATGCAAGATTCTTTTTATCTAGATCACAAAAAAGAAAAACTTTTAAGAACTCATGTTTCTTCAATGCAAATTAAAGCTATGTTACAAAACCCTAATAAACCTTTAAAAATAATTTCATCAGGAAATGTTTATCGTAAAGATAAAGATGATGCAACTCATAGTCATCAATTTACACAATTAGATGGGTTCGTCATTGATTACACAGCTAATTTAGAAAACCTAAAAACCACTATTAATACACTAATAAAACACATTTTTGGCAAAAAACAAAAAATCTTTTTTCGACCATCTTATTTCCCTTTTACTAATCCCAGCTTAGAAGTAGATTTGATCTTAACAAAAAAAAATAAAGAAAAAATTTACCTTGAAATTATGGGAGCAGGATTAATACATCCAAATATATTAAAAAGGGGGGGTTTCGATCCTGCTAAATATCAAGGATTCGCTTTTGGTATGGGTATCGAACGCATAGCTATGTTAAAATATCAAATAGAAGATATTCGAGATTTGTACAATAATGATTTAAGATTTTTAAAACAATTTTCATTATTAAATTGATATACTTAAACCTATTAACATAAATTAAATGAAAAAATAATGCAAAAAGAGAAAATATCATGATTATCAACGAAAACATTTTAAAAAAATATTTATCCACATCTATTACTAAAAATTTAAAATTTCTAATTAATAATCATATAACAGAAGTAGATAAAATAGAATTGATCCATCCTCAATTAAAAATACAAAATAACCAAAAATATATTATTGGAAAAATTATCCAAATTATACACAAAACAATTAAAGTAGATATTGGTATAGTATCTATCTCGCTAAATAATAGTATTAATTATGATAAATTTTTAATAAATAAGAAGATTATTGTTTTAATAGAACATAATTCACCAAGTTTTAATATCACTAATAATAAAAACCCATTTACGAATATTTCTGATGACGGAGTATTTACTAAAATATTAATATCACATAGAGAATTAAAATTATCTGAAAAATATTTAATAGAATCAGAAAAAGGTGAAATCTTATATTTAGATGATCAAGCTCCTATTGGTCAATGCGCTTTAACATATTTAAATTTAAAGGGCTCAAGTATAACATTAGCTTTAACACCTAACAGAGCAGATCTTTTATCTCATATAGGTTTCGCTAAAGATCTACAATCTATATTAGAATCCTCTATCACAGAATTAAATAATTATCCAAAAAACCATAATAATTCTCGTGAATCAGACAAATTAAACCCTTTTAGTATAAATATTAAAAATAACAATTGTTATGAATATAATATAAAATATATAACTAATTTAACAATAAAAATCAGCCCTTTATGGTTACGTAATTTACTAATAACAAATCAAATAGAACCTGTAAATAATGTTATAGATGTTATTAATTTAATAATAATCGAATATGGTATACCATTAAATATTTTAGATGCCGATCAATTCAATAACCAACAGATTGAAATAAGAAACGCTAAACAAAATGAAAAAATTATTAATTCGAAAGAAACATATTTTTTGAGAGATCAACAAGATATAGTAATCACTAATAATAACGATATCATCTCTTTAGCAGATATTTTAAATAACTCAAATTATGAGATTACAAATAAAACAAAAAACATAATTATTACAAGTAGTTATTGGAATATAGAAAGTATTTCTGAAATATCCAAACACCACCAAATAAATAATCAAAAAACTTTAAGATTAACTAAAGGAATTGATCAAAGTTTAATAGAAAAAGCATTAGAAAAAGCTACATTTTTAATACAACAATTAACTGACGGTATAGTACATAAAAATATTATATCTCAAAAAATACAAAAATATCATAATCCAGAAATCAAAATAACATTAAATGAAATAAATAAAAAAGTCGGTTTAAAATTATCTTCTAAAAAAATCATAAATACTTTAAAAAGATTAAATTATAAAATAAAATTTATATTGAAACCTCAAAATTATTTTATAGCGCAAGCTCCTGAAAGACGTTATGATATCACTACACCCGAAGACATAATAGCAGATTTAGTCAGATTAAATGGTTATAACAACAAACAAATTAATGCCCCTATTGATCATTTTAAAGAGCGTAATTCTAAGCAACAATATATAATTAAATTAAAAAAATTATTAGCAAACCTAGGTTTTTACGAAATTAAAACATATAAACTCGTTAACGAAAAACTTTTTAACCTATTTTATCATGATCAAAATTACCTATCAGTGATAAAACCTATTACCGAAGAAAGAAAAATTCTTAGACAATCTCTTAGCGGTAGCATGTTAGAAGTTTTAGAGTTTAATCATAAAAATAAAAATACAGATAATGCTTTTTTTGAAATATCTAATGTGTTTTATGAAAATAAAGAAGTTTTGCATTTATCATTAGGTATTAGCGGTTATTTAATAAAAAATCACTGGTTAAAAAAAAATATAGAAAGTTCTTTTTTTATTTTAAAAGGGATTTTAGAAAAAATAGCTAATTTTTTAAACATTAATCTGTCTTTCTTTCCTACCCAAAAATATTTTAATTTGCATCTAGGAGCGCAATCTAACATTAAAATTAATCGAAAAAATATTGGTTTTATAGGAGAAATACATCCAAAATTAAATAACATATATCATTTAAATAAAAGTTTTATAGCTGACATTAATCTAGATATGATTTTAAAAAAATCTTTAAAACAATATATAATAATTAAAAAAATTAACAAATTACCTTATATAACTAGAGATTTAAGTTTTTGGATAAATAAAAAAATTCACTTTAAACAAATATTTGAAAGTTTAAAAAAAAATTTTCAAAAAATTTTAATAAAATGCGAATTGTTAGATATATATGCTCCAGATTCTAATAACAAAAATAAATATCAAAAATATTACTCTTTATCTTTTCGTTTAACGTTTGAAAATATCAATAATGATTTAAATAAAAATAAAGTAGAGCAAATTATTAATCAAATAGAAGATAATTTAAAAATTAAATTTCAAGCACAAATAAGATAAAAAATACTAATACATAATAAATAGGAGCTTTTATATTGTGTATAAAGGAATGATTATTAAAAACTTAATTACTAAGTATGTTGTTATCAATTTATTACACAAAAATACCATAATTGCCCAACCTAAAGGTAAAATGGAAAATTTTAATAAAAAAAATAAAACAACCAAATCTTTATATCATTGTCCTATTAAAATCGGAGATGTAGTAGAATATGAATCAAAACAAAACAAATTTTTTATTATTAATGTGCAAAAACGTAAAAACGAATTAGAAAGACCGAATATAGCCAATATTGATCAAGTACTACTAATCTTTTCTTTAACTGAACCTACAATAGATTTTAAGTTATTAGATAAATTTTTAATTATTTTGAAAAAGTTAAATATTAAAATAATTTTAATTTTAACTAAAAGAGATTTAATCACTAAAGAAGAACTTAAATGCGTTCGACCTCAATTATTATATTATGAAAAATGGTATTCTGTAATATATATTAATGCTAAACAAAAAAATACTATAAATTCTATAATTAAAACATTAAAAAATAGAACAACTATTTTAGCAGGTCAAACTGGTGTAGGTAAATCCACTTTATTTAATAATTTAACCTCTCTTAATGTGAAAACTCAATCGATTTCTATGCATTCATTTAAAGGAAAACATACAACAACTAGTTCCCAATTATATATGTGCCATCAAGGTTATTTAGCGGATACACCTGGTTTTTCTAAGTTAAAACTATCAAATTTAAAAAATCATGAAATTAAAAATTTTTACCCAGATTTTTGCTCTATATCTGAACAATGTTTTTTCGGAAATAATTGTTTACATATAGAAGAAAAACAATGTAAAATAATAGAAAATTATCAAAAAGGATTAATTACTAAAAGTAGATATCTTAATTATGTTTCTTTAGTTAGACAAAATAAAAATAAATTAATATAATTCCAATAAAAAAATAACCTTTATATTAATTATCATAAATAAACTAAAATTAACAATAAATATATTAAAAATTCAATAAATAACATCACTTATCAATATTAAAAATATATTTAAAACATAAACATAAATTTTTTCAAAAAATAATTTATTTTTTATCATTATTTAGTAAATTAAAAAGATTTTTTTAATATATTAATAATTATTAACTAAAATATAAATTAAAAAATATAAAAAATCTCAAAATTTATAATAAAAAAATGTTAATATAGTAAGCAAAATTAATAAAAATTTAAAATCTGATTTATCTATATAAATTTTGTTTTATTGTATAATACTAAATACGCAATTACATCAATACCATAAAAAAATTCTTAATAATTATATAAATGATAAAGAAAGTCGATTGTATAAAAAAAGCATGGATTTTGATAAAATCAAACAAAGACAAAAACAAATAAGAAATTTTTCTATTATTGCACATATAGATCATGGTAAATCTACTTTAGCTGATAGAATTTTAGAAATAACAAATACTATTAAAAAACACGAGATGAAACCTCAATTTTTAGATTCAATGGCTTTAGAACAAGAAAGAGGAATAACTATAAAATTAAACGCTATTCAAATAAAATATCATAATTTGCAAAAACAAGAATATATTATGCATTTAATTGACACGCCAGGTCACAGCGATTTTAGATATGAAGTTTCACGTTCGTTAGCAGCATGCGAAGGAGCATTATTAGTAGTAGATGCTACTCAAGGAATACAATCTCAAACTGTATCAAATCTAGAATTAGCTTTAGAAAATAAACTTATAATTATACCTGTTATAAATAAAATAGACGCACCAAACGCTAATATACCTAAAATTCAACAAGAAATTAAAAATCTTCTAAAAATCGATATAAATTCAATTATATTGGCTAGCGGGAAAACAGGTGCAGGAATTCAAAATGTTTTAGAAACAATTATAAAAAAAATTCCTTATCCTAAAGGAAATCCTCAAGCACCCTTACAAGCTTTAATTTTTGATTCAAAATTTAATAATTATAAAGGAGTAATACCTCATATTAGAATAATTAACGGAACTATCCAAAAAGGAGATCGCATACGTTTTATAAAAAGTAAAGCTATTTATGAAGTTATCGAAGTCGGTACTTTTCAACCAAATCCAGTTATAAAACCATTTTTAACTACAGGAGATGTAGGTTATTTAACCGCTTTTATTAAAAATATTGATGACATTAAAATAGGTGATACTATTACTTTAAATAAAAATATCCAAGTAAATGATTTGCCAGGATATAAAGTTATTAACCCTGTAGTTTTTTGTGGATTTTATCCTGCCGAACATAAACAATATATTAACCTTCAAGAAGCATTACAAAAATTAAAATTAAATGATTCATCTTTAATTTATGAAAAATCTAATTCTAATATTTTAGGAATGGGTTTTCGGATTGGTTGCTTAGGTTTATTACATATGGATATTATTAAAGAAAGAATTATTCGAGAATTCAAAATCGAAGTAATTATTACTGCACCTTCAGTCATTTTCCATGTTTACACCAAACAAAATCAAAAAATTATTATAGATAATCTACAAAAATGGCCTCAAAATCAAGCAATCGAAAAAATCGAAGAACCTTTTGTTAAAGCTTTTATAACATGCCCAGAACAATACATAGGTCCAATAATGAAATTAACACAAAATAAAAGAGGTATTTTACAAAATATCAAATATTTAGAAAATCAAAATACAATCTTAACATATTTATTGCCTTTCAGCGAAATTATTTATGATTATTTTGATCAATTAAAATCTGCAACCAAAGGATATGCTGCTTTTGATTATCAAATGGAAAATTACTATCCAAGTAAATTAAAAAAAATGGATATTTTATTAAATTCTGAAATTATTGATGCGCTGTCTTTAGTAGTACATGAAGATTTTGCCTATACTAAAGGTAAAATAATTTGTAATAAATTAAAAGAATTAATACCTAAACAAATGTTCGAAATAACAATTCAAGCAGCTCTTGGAAAAAAAATTATAACAAGAGAAAATATAAAAGCTTTAAGAAAAAATGTTATAGACAAATGTTATGGCGGAGACCATACTAGAAAAAAGAAATTATTAGAAAAACAAAAAGCTGGAAAAAAGAAAATGAGAGCTTTAGGAAAAGTAAAATTACCTCAACAAGCTTTTTTAGCTATTTTAGCAAATAAGTGATAACAATATTTTTGGAAAAATTTATAAACCAATTAATTTTGATTAGCTTGATTAGCATAAAAAAAGGGGGGGGTAGATAATATATATGACTAATTTGATAGAACTCAAAAATATTACTAAAGTTATAAATAATCAAATAATTTTAAAAGATATTAATTTAAAAATTAAAACCAATGAATTTGTAACTATATTAGGACCTTCAGGATGCGGTAAAACAACTATTTTAAAAATTATAGGAGGTTTTGATACTTGTAGTAGTGGAGATATTTTTTTTAAAAATAAAAGTATTCTAAATGTACCCCCGCACAAACGATTAATTAATACAGTATTTCAAAATTATTCCTTGTTTCCTCATTTGAATGTTTTAGAAAATATAGCTTTTGGTTTAAGAGTAAAAGATTTAAATTATGAAACTAAACAAAAAATAAAAAACATTAATCGAATCACAGAGCAAAAAATTAATTTAATTAAAGAACAGTATAAACATAAAATAAAAATAATTCAAGACAGTTTCAATAAAAATTATTTACTTTCATGGTTGCCATTTTATAAAAAAAATCCTAAAATTAAACAATTAAAGATAGATTTAAAAGAAGAAATAAAAATTATTCAAAACCAACAACAATTAATATTAAGCCAATTACATCAGAAATTATTATGCACAATAACAAAAGAAGAATTTATCAAAAACAAAGTTTTACATTATCTAAAATTAGTGGGTTTACAAGGATTCGAAAATAGAAATATTTACCAATTATCCGGCGGTCAACAACAAAGAGTAGCTATCGCTAGAGCTTTAATAAATGAACCCGAAGTAGCTTTATTTGATGAACCTTTAGCAGCTTTAGATCTAAAATCAAGACAAGAAATGCAATACGAATTAAAAGAAATGCAAAAAATTTTCGGTATTACTTTTATAGTGGTAACACATGATCAATCTGAAGCTTTAACTATGAGTGATAAAATAGTAGTTATAAAACAAGGCGCTATTCAACAAATAGGAAATCCTGAAGATATTTATAATGAACCGGCTAACAAATTTATAGCTAAATTTATTGGAGAATCTAATCTAATCTCCGGCATTATGAAAGATGATTTTATAGTTTTATTCGATAATAAAGAATTCCGTTGTATAGATTATGGTTTTCGCAAAAATCAAATAGTCGATATAGTTATAAGACCAGAAGATATAGATATTATTGATTATAAAGATGGTTTAATTACAGGTATAGTACATTCTATATCATTTAAAGGGGTTTATTGGGAAGTAATTATTCAGACTAAATATAGAAATTATTTAATTCATACTACCGATTTTATTGAAAAAAATACTAAAATAGGAATTTCTTTTAATCCAGAAGATATTCATATTATGGAAACATGGTAAATTTAAAATGAACAATATTTTTAAAAATAAATCCCATAAATTCTATAAATGGTTAGCTTTACCGTATTTAATTATTATATTTTTTTTAATTATTATGCCAATATTAATAATTTGTTTTGACTCAATCCAAGAATATGATGATACCAAAATTCTTAAAATTGTTTTCACCGCTAAATACTATTATAATTTTTACACTAATTTAAATTTTATTTACATAATCATAAGATCTATTGCTATTTCTATTATAGCTACTTTTTTTATTATTATTATTACTTATCCATTAGCGTATTGTATTGCCCAATTAAATCCTTTAATGCAACCCATTATAGTTCTATTAATTAACGGTACTATTTGGATTAATATGATTTTAAAAATACAAGCTTTAGTACAAATTTTATCTTTAACCGAAAAATTCTTCAAAATTAATATATTAGAAACTAATATAGCAATGTTTATTGGTTTTTTATATCTCTTTTTACCTTATATGTTTTTATCTATTTATCTAAATATTTCTAAAATAGATAAAGGTTTAATCGAAGCTGCAAAAGATTTAGGAGCCAATAAACAACAAATTTTTAAAAAAATTATTTTCCCTTTGTCATTACCTGGTATCATTACGGGAACTATTTTGATTTTATTACAAATAGTAACTAATATTATTGTACCGAAATATTTAGGACCTACCAATGTTATGGTAATAAGCGAATTAATAGAAAATAAAATTTTTTTAAGTGATGAAACAAAAAGCGCTTATGTTATAGCTATTAATTTAACCATAATGATGTTAATAATTTTAAAACTTTGTCCTAAAAATCAATATCAAAAATATAATAAAGGAGAAAAATATAATTATGAAAATTAACCTAAAAAAAAATATGTTATACATATATTTAACAGCAATGTTAATTTTTATTTATCTCCCAATTATATCTTTAATAATTTTCTCTTTTAACGAAAATGAAGGTAGAATAGCCTCATTAATACATTTTAATAAATTCGGTTTTAAATGGTATCGAAAAATAACACAAGATGAATCCGTTAAAAAAGCCATAATAGTAACTTTAGAAATAGCTTTATTGTCTACCATTATATCAACTATAATCGGAACTTTAGCAGCCATTTCTTTAATGAATTATAATAAAAAATGGCAAAAAATAATTTTATCCACTAACCAATTTCCTATTATTATACCCGAAATAATAAATGCTTTATCTTTATTTGTTCTATTTAGTTTTATGAGGTTAAACAACGGTTTTTGGCGTATGTTATTATCGCATATTTCTTTTAGCGTTCCCTATGTATTATTAACAATTTACAGTAAATGTTGTAATCTAGATGTAGATATGATTGAAGCAGCTTATGACTTAGGCGCTACACCATGGCAAACTTTAATTAAAATAATTTTACCTCAATTAAAAAATTCTATTATAGCTGGAGCAAGCATAGCATTTGCTTTATCTTTTGATGATTTTATTATTTCTTATTTTGCTGGAGGTTCTGATTTCCAAAATATCTCAGCTTATATATACAGTTTAAAAGGCACTATTAATCCTACTATTAACGCTTTATCGTCACTTCTAATTTTATTTATCTTATTAAAAATAATTTTTCATTGTCATTCTATAAAAAAAATAAAATATGAGTACTAAGAAAAAAATAATAATTATAATATGGTGTCTATTTATAATTTTTATAGCAAATTTATATATAATTACATATCACAACTCTTCTAAACAAAGTATAATATTATTTAATTGGGGCGAATATATTGATACTAAAATTATTTCAGATTATAACAATAAATCAAATAATTTTGTGATTAAACAAAATTTTTTCTCATCTAACGAAATAGCTATCAATAAAATAAAAACAGGTGATATTTATGATATTGCCATTTTAAGCGAATATGCTATAGAACAATTAAAAGATAATTATCTTAATAAAATAGATAAAAATAAATTAATTAATTATCCTGAATTAAACGAAAATTTTCAAAAAATCCAAAAAGATAAATTACCTATAAATATAAAAGAATACATTATCCCATATTTTTGGGGAAAAATAGGTTTTTTATATAATAAACAAAAAATTACTAAAGACCAAATCAGTAAACATTGGACACAATTATTACAAAATAATGATTATAAAGTAGCATTATATAATAACCCTTTTGAAGGAATATTTATTGGATTAAAAGCAACCAAAGGTAATATAAGTCAAGCTAATCTAACAGAAATTAATAAAGCTAAAAATTGGTTATTAAATTTAAAACAAAAAAATAAAAATTTATTTTTTGTTACAGATCAAATTTTAGATAATATGCGTATAGCAAATCAAGAACGTTATGATATAGCTGTTACTTATTCAGGAGACGCTAGATATCTAATGCAACAAAATCCGAATCTTGAATATTATGATTTCAATGATCACGAAAATAATATTTATCAAACAAATATTTGGGTAGATAGTTTAGTTTTACCCAAAGGTAGTAATACTAAAGGAGCATATGATTTTATCAATTTTTTATTAAAAAATGATAATCTCAAACAAAACACTTCTTTTGTAGGATATGATTCTCCTTACCAAAACATAAACGAAAAGAATAACTCATTAAAAATAAATATAAACGACAAAGACAATATATATAAATATAATGTCCAAACTAAAAAACAAATTAATGATGCTTGGAATGAAGTTTATGCCTATCCTAGGCCACAAGATAAATATTTATTATTATTATGTTTTTTAATTATCATAATTTGTCTAATAATAAAATTAAAAATAAATTGGTCTAAAAATAATAAATTTTTAATAAATAAATATAAATAAATTAAAAAAATAATCTCAAAAATTTTCATATAAAAATCAAAATTATATTTTTAATTTTTTATAATTTTAAAAGATTCCTTAATTTTTTTTAAATCACCCAATTTTTTTAAAATTTGCTTCGCTTCATTAAATAATTTGTAAAAATTAAAACATTTATTATACATATTATTAATAAACTCTAAATCTCTATAAACTTCTATAACTTTAGAATGTTGATAAGTATAATATACCAAAAAAAAAGCTTTATCCGCATTAGAACAATAAATTTGAGCTTGAATTTGCGCATAATAAAATTTTGGTATTTTATCATTTAAAAAAAATTCTTTCCAAGAAGCAGTATCACAGGAAATAGGGCATTTAATCTCTAAAATACTTCGAGATTTAGAATTCCAACCATCTAAAGAAGCAGACATAAATTGTTTTACAAAAACAGCTGGAACAAAATTCATTTGACGAACTGAATTAAAAAAAAATCTAGCTTCAGGTTCTAAACGACGTCCGCGACGCATAGCTTCATTTACTTCTATTTTCTCTTGGAATAATTTTCTTTTAAATAATAACTTAACACTTTCAAAAGGATTTAAACCCATGATAGCGGCTACTTCAGAGGCATTAATATAATTATTTCTATGTTCATTCCAAGATATAGAATCTTGTTGAATATCTATTAATTTACTTGAATCATCTGACATATAAAATTAATATCCTTCTCTTTTATAAACTTAAAAACAAATAGTAACCTCTAAATTGATAATTATAATTTATCAATTAAAAAGAGATTTTTAGCATTCTGAGTTGTTTGTTGAACAACATCAGAAAAACTTATTTGTCGTAAAAAAGCAATTTTTTCAGCAATAATTTTTAAATAAGCAGGTTCATTACGTTGTGTTTTTTCCAAAGGAAAAGGTGTTAAAAACGGAGAATCAGTCTCTAATAATATTTTTTCTAATGGTATTTTTTGAGCTATTTCATGAGCTATCAAAGTTTTATTATAAGTAACAATACCACCAATACCTACATAAAATCCCAAATCAACAGCCTTTTGGGCCTCTTCTAAATTATTAACTAAACAATGAAAAACCCCTTTAATTTTATGTTTATAAGGTAATAAAATTTTATAAACTTCTTCGAAAGCTTCTCTAGCGTGCAAAATAACAGGTAAATTATATTTAATTGCCAAATCTAATTGAATTTGTAAATTTTTTTTTTGAATAGGTAAAGAAGTTTTATCCCTATATAAATCAATACCAATCTCACCTACTGCTACAACTTGTGGTAATCTTAAATATTGTTGAATAGTCATAGGATCTTCGTCATGCCAATAACAAGGATGTATACCGACTGCAATTTTAATGCATTCATATTCTAAAGCTAAATGAAAAGCCTTAGCATTAGTTTTAGAATCTAAACCTGGAACAACAAAATATTTAATTCCTTGATAATGCGCTTTAGCGATAACTTCGTTTAAATCTCCTTCATAGTCATTTAAATTCAAGTGCGTATGAGTATCAATTAATAACATATTTTTAATCACAATACTCCCATTCCCTTGTTTTGCAAATTAAAAAAAATAATACGAAACTTACCAAATATAAATTTTTATAATATTCAAAATTAAACTTAACAAAAATAAACCGATCTTTTTCAAAAATATCCAATGCCTAAATTAACTTTTGTAAATATGATATAAAAAATTTAAACGTTCCGATATTTATTGTTTAAAATATTTCAATCTAAAAAAATATAATTTCGAGTTTTTCCTTAATATTTATATTAACAATATATATAATAATTATGCAAATTAAATTTTATGTTTAAATAAATCTAAATTATTATAATCAAATAAATTTTTTGATTATCTCATAATTTATAAAAACCAACAATAATCTTTTAAATTTCTATTTATAAAACAATTTTTCATAAAATCAATCCTTAAACTTTATACCACGGCTAATAATATATATTTTATTTAAAAATAATTGCTGATATATAATGAAATATTCACAAAAATATATTATAAAATTTCTATATGAATTGAATTTATTATAACAATTTTTCTAAGAAATTTAATAAATACACCTGATAATATTAAAATGACTTAACTTATATAAAAATTATAATTTTTAAAAATTATTACTATTTAAATTATTCAGGAGGGATTTATTAATCCCCTGAAAACATAAAAATTATTTTAGAAACAACATTTATCATTTATAAATGAATAGGTTTATCAATGGCCCCTAAAAAAGTTTCTAAATTTAATTCTGCTAAGGTAGGATGAGGATGAATCACTTCCATAGCATCATATGCTGTGCCATTAAATGCCATTAAAGTACCGCTTTCAGTAATTAATTCTGTAGCATTATAAGCATAAATATGCATACCTAAAATTTTAAGTGTATTTTTTTCAACAATTAACTTGGCAAAACCTTCTAAATCACCGTCAGCATGAGCTTTACCTATAACTTTAACAGGCATTTTGGATATTTTATAATTTAAATTACGTTCTTTAGCTTGTTGTTCTGTACAGCCAATAGAAGCTATTTCAGGAAAACTATAAATACACGAAGGAACATGTTCATAATTAATAGATTTTATTTTATACTGTAAATTTAAAGCGTGATGTGTAGCTATAATACCTTCGTGACTTGCAACATGAGCTAACATATATTTACCATTAACATCTCCAATAGCATATACATCAGATATAGAAGTTTGTAAAAAATTATCAGTTAAAATACCATTTCTATCCATAGTTAATTTCAATTTATCCAAACCTATTAAATTTGGTTTGGTTCCCACAGCCATCAAAATGATATCCGTTGTATCTTGATATATTTTTTGTTGATATTCATAATAAACAATATTTTTATCAATTTTAATTACATTAGCTTCTGTCATAACCTTAATATTAGCATTTTTAAGATTTTTAGTATAAGCAGTTATAATATCGCTATCCATAGAACTTATAATGGATTTTTGTTTTTCCAAAATAATTACTTCAGCTCCAAATTTATTAAAGATAGTAGCAAATTCGACGCCTATCACTCCTCCACCTATAATAATTATTTTTTTAGGAAAAGTCTCTAATTGCACTAACTCTTTACTAGTATACAAATATTTATCCAAATACGATTCTTTAGCGCCAGGTATAGGAGGTATAAAAGCATGAGAACCGGTTGCTATAATCAGTTTTTTAGTATGCAAAATTTGATTATCTACAACAACTTGATAAGCATTTACAACTTCTGCTACACCTGAATAAAAATCAATTAATTTATTTTTTTTTAAAAGGAAAGCTATACCATTGGTTAAAGTTTGAACAATTTTATCTTTACGTTGTAAAATAGATTTCCAATCGAAAGATATTTCGCCTATATTATTCAATCCAAATTTACTGGCATTTTTGCATAAATCCCAAACTTTAGCACTTTTTAAAAAAGCTTTTGTAGGTATACAACCATAATTTAAACAAATACCACCTACTTTATGTTTCTCGATTAAAGCTACTTTAGCACCTAATTGAGCAGCTTTAATAGCCGATACATAACCGCCTGGCCCTCCACCTATAACTAAAATATCATATATTTGTTGCATATAATTAAAAAACTCGCTTTACAATGAAAAATAATTTTTTTTATTTAATATAAAATTTAAAAAATTAATTAATGACTATTAACTTGAATTATCATAAAATTAAAAAATAAAATACAATATAATTAAATATTTTTTATTCAATTAAAACCGACGGGTTGTTAAATAAATCTTTAAAAGCATTTAAAAATCTAGATGCTATACCACCATCTATAATACGATGATCAAAACTCAAAGATAAAGGTAACATATAAGCTTTTCCAATATTACCATCTTCTAAAACAATAGGTTTTAATTTCATTAAACCCATACCTAAAATAGCTACTTGAGGAAAATAAATCACAGGAGTACCATAAGAAACTCCAAAAGTACCCCAATTACTTAAAGTAAAAGTTCCATCGTTAATATCTTTATAAACTAATTTTTTATCACGAGTACGTTGAGATAAATCTTGAATCGATTCTGCAATCTTCCAAATATTTAAACTATCAGTTTCTTTAATATTAGGAACAATTAAACCGTCATCAGTATCTACGGCTATACCCAAATTAATATATTTTTTAATTATAATTTCGTCCTTTTGATCATCAAAAGTAGAATTGAAAATAGGAAATTTTATTAATAATTTAACTAAAGCTTTAGCAACAAAAGCTAAATAAGTAAGTTTTATGGTTGATGTTGGATTTTGAGATTTTAAATCTTTTCTCAAATCCACAACTTTATTCATATTAAATTCTTCCATTAAAGTAACATCTGGAATAATAGCTTTGGCAATAGACATTTGCTTTGCTATAGTTTTACGTAAATTAGAAATTTTCTTAACTTCGATTTTTTCAAGATCTTTAAATATGTTTTTTTTATCTAAATCTTGCATATATTTTTATCCCTTTTATATTGTTTATTTTATAAATATTATATTTATTCTTCAACTTCTATCTCTATAACCGCTAAAACCTGATCTAACTCTACTTGATCAGAAGGAGAACATTTTATTTCTAAAATAACACCATCTACAGGAGATAATAATGTATCAGATAATTTATCATTTTCAATTTCGAATAATCCTTGACCTTCTTTAATTATATCTCCAACTTTACAAAGGCATTTGGTAATAGTTCCTTCATGTAAACCTTCACCTAAATCATGAAATTTAAATTCATATTTTTGTATTTTTTTATGTTTCATAATAAATAAACCTACTTTTTTTCTTGAATTTTTTTTATATAAATATAACTATAATAAATTTCTCTTTTATATTATAAAGAAAACAAAATACTAATAATAACTTAAAGTTAGAATTATTTGTTAAATTTATTAAACATCTTTTTAATATAATAAATAATTTTAGCAGGATTTAAAATTTGATGATATTCCCCTCTAGCTAAAGGCGTTATAATATCATAACCAGTAATACGAATAGGAGCAGCTTTTAAAGCATCGAATGCATATTCATTTATTAAAGTAATTATTTCTCCTGCTGGACCATAAGTTTTAGTAGCTTCATGAGCTACTACTAATCTACCAGTTTTTTTAACAGATTGAATAATAGTTTCTTGATCTATAGGAGTAATACTTCTTAAATCGATTAATTCCACAGAAATATCATTTTGTTCTAAAGATTCAATAGCGGCTTGAATAATCGGAATAGCAGATGACCATCCTACTACAGTAACATCAAAACCTTCTTTAACTACTCGAGCTTTACCAATTTCTATTTCATAAGATTCTACAGGGACTTCTTCTCTACGAGAACGATATAAAACTTTTGGTTCTAAAAAAATTACAGGATCATTAGATTTAATAGCGGATATTAATAACCCTTTAGCGTCAATAGGATTAGATGGCACTACTACATGCAATCCTGGAAAAGAAGCTAACATACCCTCAATAGATTCAGAATGATGTTCTAAAGCTTTAATATTTCCTTGTATTGTAGTTCTAACCACCATAGGAACTGTAAATTTTCCACGAGTACGATTACGTAATCTAACAGCATGACAAAATAGATCTTGTAAAGCTGGAAAAATAAAACCTTCAAATTGTATTTCTGCTATAGGACGAAAACCAGCTAAAGCTAATCCTATACCACTACCTAAAATACTAGATTCTGAAATAGGAGTATTAAAAACTTTTGAAGATCCGTATTTACTATACAAACCTTTAAGAACTCTAAAAACACCACCTAAATTTTCTACATCTTCCCCAAATAAAACCACTTTTGGAATATTTTCTAAGGCATAATCTAAAGTATGATTAATAGCTTCTAACATATTCATCTTCATAAAAGCCATAATTTTATTTCCCTTCTTCTGTTGATTTTAAAAATGATTCATAATCATGCAACTGCATTTTTAATTGAGGAGTCATTGTTTCATAAGTATGTTCGAAAACCTCTTTCGGTTCAACTATATTAGCATAAGTTAAAATACGTTTATGAGCTTCTTTAATTTTATCAATCACATTTTGTTTAATTTTATTTATCAATTCATCTGTTAAAATATTTTTATTTATTAAATATTTTTGAAATCTTGAAATAGGTTCTTTTTTAAACCATTCTTCTTCTTCAGACTTAGAACGATATAAAGAAGGATTATCATTAGTAGTATGCCCTAATAAACGATATGTATATAATTCTAATAAAGAAGGACCATTACCATTTCTCGCAGATTCAATAAAATGTTTTGCAGCGGTATAAACCGCTAAAATATCATTACCATCAACTCTTATTCCAGGTATACCAAAAGCAATAGCTTTTTGGGCTAAACTTTCAGCATAACAAGCTACTTTTCTAGGTGTAGAAATAGCATATTGATTATTTTGAATAGCGACTACTAAAGGAACTTGAAAAACCGCTGCATAATTTAAACCTGCTGCAAATTCTTCGCTTGCAGTACCGCCATCTCCAATAGTTGCTATTGTAACATCCCTTTTATTATCTAATTTACTGGCTAAAGCTAATCCGGCACCTATATTAATAGAACTACCGATAATAATATTAACAGGTAAAATACATTTTTGAGCTTCTATTGCTGAACCTCGTTCGTTACCATACCAATAAAGTAAAATATTTTCTACAGAAACGCCACGATACAAAAACATACCTAAATCACGAAAATAAGGAGAAATCCAATCATTATCCGCGCAAGCTGCTGCAATACCTATTTGACAAGCTTCATGACCTGTATTTAAAACATAAGAAAGCATTCGTCCTTGACGCTGATATTGAAAAGCTGCTGTATCAGTTTCCCTAGTGAAAACCATAAATTCATAAATTTTTAACAATTCTTCATTTGATAAATTAGGCTCAAACTCAGAATTAATTACAAAACCTTGTTCATCTAAAACTTGAAACATAGGTTTTTGTTCTACATTATACAAAAAATCATCTATTTTTTTTGACAAAATTATAACTCCTTTAATTTTTTTCAATAACTTAAAATACTCATTTTTTAAAAAATTTTTAATTTTAAACCATTTACATTAAACCTTGAATAAATTACACACAAAACCTCGAGTTATCTAATCAAAATTTGAGATAAATTAACTTCAATTAATTGGTTGGTTTCTATTTTGTAATCAATAATTTTTTGTTTTAATTCATCAGAGTTCAAAACTGGTATAACACCGAAATACAAAGATAACCAAGATGCTTCTTTAATATTATCAACTATAGCTAATATTAGTACTGCAGAATGGAACTTCGAAATGATACAAGCATCTATAAAACTATTTACTAAAATAACTTTAGTATCTGTAATATTAGCTAACTCAATAGCACCTAATAAAAATTTTTCTCGACAAGCTTTAGGTTCATAATAATTTAAAAAAACATCATAATCTAAAAATTTTTCCGCACTTTTATTAATATTATACATATATCGAACAGATTCTACAGGATAATTCCCCGAAGCACTTTCACCAGATAACATAGTAGCGCTTGTACCTTCTCGAACCGCATTGAAAACATCTGAAATTTCAGCTTTAGTTGGACGAGGATTTTTTTGCATAGATTCTAACATTTGAGTGGCTACAATTACCAATTTACCTTTTTGAAGACATTTATCAATAATTTCACTTTGATATAACGGAACTAAAGTACCATCAACCTCAATACCCAAATCACCTCTAGCAACCATAACACCATCCGCAATAGATGAAATTTCATCTATATAATCAATACCTTCTTGGTTTTCTATTTTAGCAATAATTTTAATATTATCACATTTATTCAATTCCAAAAGATCTCTAATATCTTGTATATCTTGAGCACTGCGAACAAAAGAAGCCGCAATATAATCATAATTTTGTTCAATAGCAAACAAAATATCTTGTTTATCTTTTGTTGATAAAAAAGGGATATTTAATTTAACACCAGGAACATTAACACCTCTACGAGATTTAACTAAATGACTATTTTGAGCTTTCGTAATTAATTCTTTTTTAAGATTATCTTTTCCAATAACTTGTAAAGATAAGTAACCATCGTCAATGTTAATAAAATCGCCTATATTTAGTTCATTATAAAAATTAGGATAAGTTACAGAGAAAATTTCACTATTACCTAAAACTTCCGTTGAAGCAATTCTCACTAAAGAATCCTTTTGTATTAAAACATCATCATCAAAATTATGAGTTCTAATTTCGGGACCTTTAGTATCTAACATTAACGCTACATATCTGTTTAATTTTTGATTAATAGCTCTAATAATAGAAATTATTTTTTTACTCATATCATAATCAGCATGAGAAAAATTAAATCTAGCAACATTTAAACCGCTCAAAATCATTTTTTTCAAAACTGTTTCAGAATAACATGAAGGCCCTAAAGTACAAATAATCTTTGTTTTATTCATAAATAACTATATCCCGCTTTACTACAATTTAAATTTAATTTTAAAATTGATTTAAAATTTAAAATTTTGTATTAAAAATCTTAAACACAATTATGATTAAAAACCGATCGTTACTTTTAATAATTCAATAAAAATTAAAATTACTACTATATTATAAATCTTTTTTTATTATTTGCAAATCTATTTAAATAGTATATTCTTAAAAAAAAATACTTTACAAAAATTATTTCTAAGATAATATTAACTAAAATATCATAATTTAATAAATAATTTAATAATAGATGACATTTAACATAAATTTTTTTATTATTAAAATAAAGAAATTAAATTAACCACCAATATTAAAATTACAAAAGAAAAAAAATATTTAGTAACAATAAAATTTCTCATATATTTATAACGTAATAAATCTATCCAAAAAGAAATCAATATAATAATTCCATCTGTAAAAAACAAAATATAACGCAAATTAAAATTAAATTTTTGATTTAATAGTAAAAATATAATATCAGTACCACCAGTAGAAGAACCACTAGAAAAAATTAAACCACAACCAATCCCTATACATAAACTTATAATTAAAGAAATAATTGAAAGTTTTAAAATATTATTTTTTTTAATACAAACAGGAAATAAATTGATAAAAAAACTTTTATTTATAGAACATTTAGACAAAAATTTAATAGACCAAGTAAACACTAAATTAAATAAAATAGTAGTGAATAAAAAAAAGAAAGTATTAGATAACCAAAAACCGCATAAAAACATAATAATTAAACGAGAAATTATAATACCTAAAGGATTGCTAAAAAAATAATTTTGTTTATTTTCCGAACGATTGTAAAAAAAAACTTTATCTAAAAAAAGCAAATTACTTTCTAAACCGCCAACTATAAATTCTTCAGATAAAATAAAAAAATAAACACTAAAAATCAATAATAACAAGCCCAATATAATTTTAAAAATTAAATATACAATATCTTTTAACATCGATTTATAAAAAAAAGATAAACATAACATAATCAAACTAAAAATACATAAACTAACAATAATTTGTATAAATTTACTATTTTTTTTCATTTAAATATATTCAAAACCTACCTTTCTTTTGTGTAAATTAATATAATTAGATTACTAAAATTATTCGCATTATAGCGAAAATAATTAAACCATAAATCAATCAATATTCTATTTTTTATCAAGCTACTAAAAAACGAATAAATAAATACAAAAGTGACTAATATTAAAAAAATATTAGTCACTAAAAGGCCTATTTTATTAAAAATTAAATAAAATATGTAAAAATAAATTTAATTTTACAATTTATCATCAAAAATATATAACAATAATAAAAAAAATGTATTATTTTTAAAAAATAAATTAACTTCAATGCACATAATAGCGCAAAATTAAAAATATACTTATATAAAAATCTAAAATAAATATATATACGTATCCGATTAAAAACATTATTCATCAATAATATTGAAAATAATTTCTTTTTAACTAGTAACATAAAGATATATTAATTTCAAAGCTACTTTTTATCGTAACTTAAAAAAAAAAAAAATGCAAATATCATAAACAAATGATACTAAAAAACATCAAATCAGTTTTAAAATATAATTTAATTATTTTCTTTATAATTTTTAAAATGTTCCTTATAATTTTAAAATAATTAAAAATAACCTTAAAATAATGCAAAATTAAACCATTAATATTATTAAGAAATAAGAAAAAAAATAATAAAGCATTTATTGTTTATAAAATACCAATTAGATAAATTTAAATTTTTAAATTAAAATGTGCAACACAATTATAAATTGTACGTCTGATTTTTATCGATATTTATTCATAAAATTTATTAATTTATATATTTTAAAAATAATTGTTAATGTGTTTATAGATTTATAAATTTTTAATATATTAATTCAGTTATCGAAAACCATAAATTATTTTTTAAATAATAAAAAAATCTCATAGTTTACATTTATTTAAAATAATTTAACATAAATAGAATCAATTCTTATTCTCTAAAATTAAAATATTAATATTTTATTAATCAAATATTTGAAATCATTTTTATTAATTATAATTAATCTATTAAAAGATAAATAAATGTTAATAGTAAATAGAAATATATAATGTTAACATAAATCAAAAAGGATTGCTTTTTTTATGTTACTGAATAAAATACAAAAACAGCTTACTGATAAAATTATTAGAGTTTTCGATAACAAACAAACTACTTTACTTGTAGCTCCAACAGGCTCAGGAAAAACAATTATGTTTTCTTTTATTTTAAAACATTTTTTTCAAATAAAGTCAATCGAAAAAGCTTGTGTGTTAGTGCATAGAGACGAATTAATGCAACAAAATAAAAAAGCTTTTGAAACTATTAATTCAAATATTACAACATGTTATTTTAATGCAAAAATTAAAAAATGGGATTCTCAAGTAATTTTTGCCATGGTACAAACTTTAGCTAAAAATCTTCCTGAAAATCCTAATATAGATATGTTAATAATAGATGAAGCACATCATTCTGCAGCAAATACTTATAAAATAATTATTGATCATTTTTTGAAATACAATCCTAGTTGTAAAATTCTTGGTGTAACAGCTACTCCTATAAGAGGTGATAAAAAAAAATTAAAAGAAATTTTTCCAGAAATTACAGCTCAAATTACAATCAAAGAATTAATTAAAGCAGGTTTATTAGTGAAACCAGAAGTGTTTATTAGAGATGTCGGTATTAAAGAAAAAATATATAATTTATATCAAAAAAATCAAGAATATGATTTAAATAAAGTGGCAGCAATTATAAATACAACTGTTATTAATTCAGAAGTAATTTCTTATTGGAAAAAATATGCTCAAAATCGTCAAACTGTAATTTTTTGCGCCAATATTAAACATGCTTACGATATTACAGAAACATTTCAAAAAGCCGAAATTAAAGCTCAATTAATTACAGGACATTATAATATCGAAAAACGAAACATTATCTTAAAAAATTTTGATCAAGAAAAAATTCAAATTATTATCAACGTTAATGTGCTAACAGAAGGATGGGATTGTCAAATTGTTTCCTGTGTAGTGTTGTTACGCCCAAGTTCTTTTAAATCTACCATCGAACAAATGATTGGTCGTGGTTTAAGACTTGTTAACCATACAAAATATCCTCATATTACCAAAAAAGATTGTATTGTATTAGATTTTGGCACATCTATCCAAAATAATCCTAATTTATTCGAATATTTATCTCCATATGATTCCAAAAAGAAAAAAAAATTAACTCAACAGAATTCCAATAATATATCATTAAATACAAGAGAACCAAAAACAATACAGTTCACTAAAGATATTAAGATGAAAAAATATGATATATTAAAAAATTCAAATTTTGAATGGTATGATCTCACAAATAAAGGAAAGCATTATATAGCAGGGTTTCATGCTTGGGCTTATATAACTCATTATAAAGATTTTTATATAGCTATAGGAGGAAAAAAAGAACCAAAAACAGCTAAATGTTTATTTAAAGGAAATGAAGATAATTGTTTCGCTATCGCTAATGATTGGTTAAATTTACACGAAAACGATAAATCGTCTTATAAAACTCAATACTGGAATAAACATCGTTATACATCAAAACAACATAATTATTTATTACGTTTATTAAAATTAAGACAAAAAAACCAAAAAATTAACTTCTCTATCTTATGTAATCAAGAAAAAATAAAAAATATGAATAAATACCAAATGTCTAGAATAATAACTTTTCTAATTAAATATAACGAAATTAAAAAAATAATATTCAAAATCATAAAACCTTAAATATTAATACTAAACTTATAATTGTAATTAAATATAAACTAAAAACTAAAAAATTACTAAAAATTTTAAAAGATTATTCATTTTAAAAAAATAAACACCTAAAAATTCAATATATTTCTTGTAAAATTTTCGACAATCACATGATTATTATCTTTAATAATAATCAAATTAGTTTGTACATAAGGAGAAATATCTATAATTCTTTGCGGCGGAATAGCCATAATAAATTGAATCTTTAAAGAATTAAAAAAACACATCATACCTTCTATTCTGGCTTCATCCATATTATTAAAAGCTTCATCAAACAAAACTAAACAACCTTGATTATTTTGTGAACTAGTTATCAATTGTTCAAAACAAATAGACATAATAATATAAAAAGGTACTTGAGTCTCTCCTCCAGATTTTTCACGAAAAATTTTTGAAAACAAAGAATAATTATTATTAATATCTTTAATTTGAATATCATAAGTCATATAATTACGGTAATCTAAAAAAGATTCTGCTATATTCTCATAACCTTCTTCAAAAGAAATTATTTTATCAAATAATTCTTCTAATAAAGTATTTTCACACATTAATCCTCTTTCTAATAACTCATGAGATTCATTATTTTCATAACTAGAAATCACATCATAATACTTTTTATAATCAGGATCATTAGAAGGTTTAATAAGTATTTGATAACTATCATTACTAAAAGGTCTATCATTTAATAATCTATTTAATTTGTGAATTTGTTGTTTAGTATTATCTATACTTTCTTTTAGTTTATTAATAAACTCTTCTTTAAAAATTATTTCTGTTTTATAAGTTAATTCTTTAGCTTCTTGTTCATAAGATTCTAAATTTTGAGAATTAATAGAATGATATTCTTGGCAAAAATATTCAAAATTTTCTAATTTAGCTTCAATATGAGAAATGTTATATGTTTTTAAATAAAGCTGCATTTTATTTATTAACTCTATTTGTTGAGTTAATTTTTGTTGTTCTATATTTTTTAAATAATCATTAACTTTACTTAAAATTAATTCGTAATTATCATTATATTTTTGATAATAATTGTATAAATGTATATTAATTTTATCTTCTATAGCAGGAGAATTAATTTTATTCTTTAAAATATCTAATTTTTGATTTAATTCTGATAAAGTAACTCTTACCTTTATATTTTCAGATTCATAATGATGCAAATTATTCTTTAATTCCGCCATTTTAAATAAAATTTGTTCTAATTGTTCATTATTATTTTTCTTTTGTTCCATCAAAGCAACCAAATTATCTTCTACATATTGAAATCTTAAATCGAAATTTAATTCATTTATTTGTTTATAAATTCTTTTTATTTTATCTTTAATAGAAAATAATTCTGAATATAAATTAAAATTATCAGAACTTAAAATATTAGCTAATTGACTTTTATTCAATAAATTAATAATTTCTTGATATTTAGATAATTCACTTTTATGTTTGAATATCAAAGATTTAGATTTTTGAATCTCTAACAAAAACAAATTTTCACGCATCTTAATAGAATTATTACCAATATATGGGAATTGATAAAATTTTGGATTAATTTTTCTTAAAGTATATTGGCTATACACTAAACAATCAGGAGTAATAGCTGTTTTGTATTTTTTTAAATTTAAAGAATCTAACTCGCATATAATATTAGATAAAAGTAAACGAATATATTTCAAAGCGTTTTGATTACTAGAAGATATTTTAGTGGATAAACTATTAGCATTATCTTTTATTAAAGGTATTTGCGCTACATTAACTAATCCTATGTCATAAAAATTATTATCTAAAGATTGCGGTAAATTTCTATATATTTTTAATGCCTGATCAAAATAATTTTCTTCTATTAACAAATTAAATTTTCTATTTCCTAAAAAACCTTCTATAGCATTTCTCCATAAATTATCATTAATATCTATTAATTCACATAAAGGACAAATAAATACTGACAAATTATAAAAATCACTTAATTTTTGATTTAAAATTTCAATTAATTTCTGTATGTGCCGAGGATAAACAAATCTAACAGAAGAAAGAACACGACAATCATTTTCTTTTTCGGAAATTTTTTTCTGTAAATCTAAAATAATTTTATTAAAATCATTTTTTTGTATATTAAAATTAATTATTTCTTTTGATATAAATACAGATAGCTTCTCCAAAATAATCTTTAATCTTGGTAAACTTAATTTCATTTCAGAAAACTCTAAGTTCAAAAAATTACTTATAAAATTAATACTATCTTTATCGATTTCAAATAAAAATAAATCTTGTAAATGCTTTAAATTTGTTAATTCTTGATTAATCTGACTTCGAAATAAATTAATTTTGTTATTTAAGTTTTTTTCAATATTTTGATAAAATACTAAATCTTTTTGTAAATTATTTAACAATAAATTTTTATCATTAGATTTTAAAACTGCTAATTCATTATTTAAATTTTCTATAGTTAAATTAATTTTTTCTTTCTTAAATAATATTTTTTTTAAACTTAATTCATCCGCTTCTTTCTTAGACTGATAATAATTCAAATAAAAATGATTTTTTTTAATTTGTATTTGATATAAAAGGCATTGATAAATTTGAATTTGGTCTTTTAAATGAATAAATTTTTTATCAGCATCTATAATATTAGTTAAATGAAATAATTTATTTTTTTCAAATTCTATTTGAATTTCTAATTTTTTTAATTGTTTAAAACTATTTTTTAAACTAGAAATATTTACAGGATTAGGCTCTAATAAAAATTCAAAAACAAAATTTTGTAAATTAAGTGGTTTAAAAGCTAAAGCTTTAGGTAACATTTGAATATATTTAGTTATATTAATATTTAAATAATTACTTATAGCGTTTTGATATTGCTTTTTAGTATCAAAAAAATTAAAATTAGGAACATATTGGCGTAAAAAAAGAAAAAGTTGTTTTTGCGTTTTTGGTTGATTATCTTCTACACACATACCATTAATAAATTGAATATTTTCTATAAAATAAAATTTTTCTTTTAAATTACTACTACAAGAGAGTTCTAGAACACATCCGAAAATACTATATTTTTTATTAACATTATCATAAAATTCTAATAAAATATGTGTAATTACATCTTGATCTCTTAAAAATTCTTTATTTTCAGCTCCGATTTTACAACGCATATAACTTTCCAAAGAACGTTTAGCATTAACATTTGCTGCTATGTTAAATTTTACATGATTACGTTCCCCTATTAAAACATATTGTAAAGCATCTAACAAAGTGGATTTACCAGAACCATTTTCCCCGGAAACCAAAGTATTAGACTCAATATCAATAATCTGAAAAGAAAAAAAATGCCAATTCACTAATTGTATTTTTGTTAATTTTTTCATTTTAATTAGTCACATTCGTAGTAAATAATTCTTGGTAATATTTCAGCATACCTAAATTAATTAAATATAAAATAGTAGGATAAATGCGGATAATTAAATCATTAGGTAGATAATGATTATAATCAGAAAAATCAATAATGTTATACTGTTTAAACAAAAGTAAAGAATTTTTTATTTTTTCTTTTGTTAGTTTATGCATCTCAGTATATCCAATACTTTTTAATTCAAGATAAATATCTTGCAAATAAATTTCCACTTTATGATTTAAAGGTACTAATTCTTTCTTTTTTTGGAATAAAATCCTAAACAAAAATAACAATAAACTTTCTTCTTTTTTAATTCTTAATTTATTTAATTGTTGAACATTTTTAAGAAAAATAACTTCATCATGTTTTTGAATTTCTAATTCAAAATCTATTAATTTTAAAAAAGAAATAAACATTTCTTGATGTAATAAAATAAATCTATAATCATTTAAATCAGAATTTTTTTGAGAAGTTAAATAATTAACTTGAAACAATTTATTAATAATACGAGAAAAAATCTCTTTTTCTTTTTCTTTCAAGACTTTAAATTTTTGAGAAAATATTTGCAACTCTTGTGTTTTTTGATCCATAATTCCTTTTTCCTAAAAAACTTTTTAATTAAAAATCTAAAATACAAACTTTATTAAATGTTATAAATTTAAATAAAATAAAAAAATTTTCTATTTAAAATTTATATAAGTATATTTTTTTGAAAAAAATCATATAATTGATCTGCATCGATATGTGGAGCTATAAATTTAGCTACTTCTTTAGTACGAGGATATAAACTATTACCCATAGCTATACCAATATCTGCATAAGATAACATTTCAACATCATTACTACCATCTCCTGTACAAATTAATTGATAATCAGGATATTTTGATTTAATTTTAGAAATACCATAATATTTATTTACATAATTAATAGTTAAATCTACATGATTTTGCCAAAAACATACATTTAAAAAATTTAAATTATTCATAAAATTTCTAATTTTTTTAACATCCGAACCTAAAGCAACCATAAAATATATCTTAGACATAAATTTTAAATCATAAACCAAATCATAATTTAATTCTTTTTGATAATAATTAACCAAAGATAAATCAGATAAATTAGGATTATACAAAATTACTTCTTTATCAACATTAACACCGGCTAATAAAATATTAAAAGATTTAATTTTATTCACAAAACACTCAATATATTCCCGAGGAATAGGATTTTCATCAATAATACCATCAATTTTAGATATAGTTACAGCGCCATTCATAATTACAAAATATTGGAAAAAAGATATTAAATCTCCAAGAACATTTAAATTACGATAATTCCTACCCGTAGCAATCCCTAAAATAATATCAGGTTTATTTGCCAAGTTTAAAATTAATTTTTTCGTTTGTGGCAAAATTATTTTTTTATCGTTATGATAAAGAGTTTGATCTATATCAAAAAAATATATTCTTTTCATCTAATATTATCATCCTAATTCTTGTTTTTATAATCACTAAAATAAAAATTTACTAAAAAATATAAATAAAATTTAAAACAAAAGTCGTTGTATCAAGTATTAAATAATCCAAAAATTATTAATAAATACTTAATATAACAATAGAAAAAAATTTTAAATTACTTAAATATAAATTTATTTTTATAAAATTTTAATATATTAATATTAAAAATAAAATCTAAAAATTATTATATTATTTAAATAATTTTCAAAAAACAGATTAAGATTATTTTAACAAAATTATAAAAAAACTCATCTAAATGTATTGATTAGATAATTACAAAACAAAAAATTTTAAATTTTTTTAATTTATTTATGCTAAAATAAATCTATGTTGGAGATATTTCGGGAATAAAAATTCCTATAAAATAATCTAAACATTACAACTATTTCGCGATCCCATGAATTTCATTTACATATAAAAATTTTTCATTTTTAAAATAAAATTGCTTTCTTGATAGCCGCTAAACATTATAATAAAATATTAAGCGAAATACTAAAAATAAATTAATAAAATATTAAATTTTAACAAGATATTTTTTTAATAATAAAAAATTAAATTTTGAAACTAGATAATATCTGTTAAAAACGAAAGGGGTATATCCTAAAAATGTCCAATAATCAAATAAAAGACAAAAACAATAAAATATTTGGTTTTAAACCTATTTTTTTTATAACATTACTTTGTGTATTAGGATTAAACATTTTTTGCATCCACAAATATCCAGACAAAATTAATAAATTTTATCATCCTTTGTTAACTCCTTTATTTTTAATAACTATGTTAGGAATTACTTTAAGTTGCATAGGGTCAAAAGTACCTATTTTAAATAAATTAGGTTTAGGATTTTTACTTTGTATCTTCGTGCCATCTTATTTAGTTTTTAAAGGTTGGATACCGAAACAACTAGCTGAAAATATAGACAAAGGGTTTTTTAATAAACCTAATCAAAATTTCGGCATAGGTATTAATTTTTCGCAATTTTTTATTACTATTGTTATAGCAGGAAGTATTTTAAGCGTAGATCGTAACTTATTAAGAAGATCTTTAATAAAATTTGTACCTTTAACAATTTTTAGTGTTTTCGTATGCGGTTTCGCTATTGGAGGATTAGGATATTTATTAAATTATAAATGTCCAATCATATTTGCAAGTCGTAGTCAAGGTTCTATATGGGATGTAATATTTTTTGTATTTGTTCCTTTAACCAATGGAGGTACTAATTTAGGAATTAATGGTTTTGCTAATGGTATTTATCAAGAAGCTTTTAAAACTGAAGCTTCAACTATTAGAACTGCTATCTTAGGACCTTTAGTTTTAGCCCGTACACTAAGTATTTTTATAGCAGGATTACTCTACATCATTTTTGATAAAAGTAAATATAGTGGAAAAGGAAAATTAGAAAAATCTTCTACTCAATTAAATCAAATAAATAAAACAAAAACTAATAAAAATAGTGGCATAATAGATTTTAAAACAATAGTAATGGGATGGTTAATTATTTTTGCACTTTATTCAATAGGTAGCATGATAAATCAATTATTATTCGGTAAAATGGATCCTATGGTTTACATGATTATCTTATTATTATTGATTAAAATATTTAACTTAATATCTCAAGAAAATCAAAATGTTGTTACTCAATCTGGAAAATTTATGACAGAAAATTTCACAAACGCTGTATTAGTAGGTTTAGGATTAACTACAAATTTTGAACAATTAAAATCAACAATTTCAAATCCAAGTGTTTTAATAATTGTATGCGCATCTTTATTAATAGCTACTTTGATTACATTCTTAATAGCGCCAAAATTAGGTTTTTATCCTTTAGAAACAGCTCTAACATCAGGAATTTCTTCTTACAGTATTGGTGGAGCAGGTAATGTAGGAGTTATGACAATATCTCATAGAATGAATTTATTACCTTTTGCTATGATAGCTACCAGATTAACAGGACCTTTAGTATATGTCATCGCAAATATAGCTTTCCGCAGTATATATATGGCATAAAAAATTCATTTTTATAAAAAATAAAAATTATTTTTTAGTTTAAATTTTAAAATTAAAATTAATAAAGATCAACAATATATTAAAAGTTGATCTTTATTTTTTTATATTAAATTCCCTAAATTACACTTAATTAATTTATACTAAAATTTATTAATTTTTATTTCAAACAATAACAACATAAATAGCATATATTACACAAAAAAATGCAACAATATTTTTAACAAAGATACGAAAACACAAACGACACCATTTAAAAAATTGTTTTTTAAAATTAAACATATTATTACATAAGTTATAATAAATAAAATAAAAAGTAAAAAATATTAAATGCGACGAAGTAATTAAAATAAATAATTTTTTTTTTCTTTCGAAACATGTTTTTATAATGTGCAGTATTAAATATTTTTTTAACATAAAAAAGATCATAACCTATTCTTACAAAATTATTTAAATTTAATTAAGTAGTTTTATATTTTTTAATCAAAATTATTATTATACTATAACAAAATTAAAAAATGAATAATTTTATTTAACAAAATACAAAAGGAGAATTACAATTATATATGTTTTACTTATTAACCAATATTATAATCTGTATAATCTGTTATCTTATAGGCTCTATTCCTTTCGGTTTATTAATAGGTTTTTGCCATAAAAGAAAAATCAATTTATTAGGTTCTAAAAATATTGGGGCATCCAATGTTACAAGAATTTTAGGTTTTAAATACGGTTTATTAACTTTTTTATTAGATTTTATGAAAGGATTTTTGCCTATTTTTATTTTTAAAAATTATAATTTAAATTTATTTCCCAAAGAAAAAACAATAATATTAGGGATATGCGCTATTTTAGGGCATATGTTTTCTATTTTTCATAATTTCCAAGGAGGAAAAGCTATAGCAACTTCTGTTGGAGTAATTGCAGGGATTCATTTTTGGAGTGGGGTTTTAGGTATTATGATTTTTGCAATCTTAGTCAAATTAACCGGTTACGCTTCTTTAGCTTCTTTAATTGCTACAATTATTACTAATATTAATTTATATATAACGAAAACAAATTTATATAACTCTATAATGATGGCAATTATAACTGTTTTAATTTTTATAAAACATAAAAAAAATATTATTAATCTATACCAAGGTACAGAGAATAAATTTAATATTAAAAATAAAAAATAAATTTTAAATTAATAATGAATATATATATAATAAAATAACAAAAAATCAAAAAAACGTCACAATATCACGATCTGTTAAAGTATCAAAACGATCAAATATAATACGAGTATTTTTATCAAAATAATATTTTTTTAAAAAATCCAAATTTAAAGGCCAATTTTTATATTTTAAAGTTAAAAAAACACGATAAAAAATTTTTTTCTTTATAATTTGAAAAGAACGTTTAGCTATAGAAGGGCCTAAAACAATAGCTATATCAATTGACAAATTATTTTGCAAAATAATCTTAATTTTATTAGCTATATCTTGAACTTTAACAATACTTGGATGCATAATTAAAATTTTACTTATCAAACCAAAAGGAGGATAATAACTAATCTGACGTTCTTGTAAGATTGTTTCATAAAAAAATTCAAAATTATTATTTACAATAGAATCTAAAATATAATTATTAATATTATAAGTTTGTATTATAATACGAGATTTCTTAGGCATATTATATATTAATTGTACTAAAATTTGAAAAGCTTTTTCTGAGGCTGTAAAATGATTTATATTTAATAATGCATCGAATAAAACAATTCCTAATAAACTCATCGGCCAAGAAATACTATTCTTAATTATCATTTTAGTACCTAAACAAATATCTATTTTATTCTTATTCAAATTAGATATAATATTTTCATACTCTTTCATATTTAACTTTCGAATATTATCCGAATCTATACAATAAATACGAGATTCAGGTATCTTTTGTTTTAAAAAATTTTCAACAGATAAAATACCCGGAAACATACTAGAAATAGTTTTTTGTTCGCATAAAGAACAATGTTCAAGAAATTTTTCTTTGTGACCGCAAAAAGAACATTTTAATATTTTCAAATCAATATAATAATGTAAAATACAACTACAATTAGAGCATTTAGGAATATAACCACAATGCAAACACAAAACCAAACGTGAAAAACCTTTAATATTAATGAATAATAAACTTTTTAATTTTGATTTAATATTTTCCATTAATAGTTCAGTTAAAGTCAAAGATAAAGGGGATAGACTCCTTTCTTTTAATTCTTCTTTCATATCAATTAATTGAATATCATATTTATTTTCATTATTTTGTAAATTTAACCAAATATATTCTCCTAGTATTTTAGCTCGATAATAACTTGTTAATGATGGAGATAAACTAGATAAAAGCAATGGTATTTGATTATAATTAGCTCTTACTTGAGCTAATTCTCTAACGTCATAATAAGGCATTTTTATTTTTTCAATAAAATATTCATGATGCTCATTATCTATTATAATAATCCCTAAATTTATAAAAGGAGTAAAAATAGCAATATTATTTCCTATAATCAAATCTGCATTTAATTGTTGTAATTTAGAATTTTTAAAATTATTCTTAATACGGCCACCATGATTAACAAATATCGCAATATCAGGAAATTGTATTTTAATCCTTCTAACTAAATGTTCAATTAAAATGATTTCGGAAACCAAAATAAGAATTTGTTTTTTTTTAATTAAATTTTCTTGAATTAATTTATAATATATTTTTAATTTATCAGACTCTAAAGAATAAATTAATAAATAAGTTTTATATTGATCTAGTACAAATTTATTAAAAATATTTTGTTGCTGTATGGTTAAAGAAATTTTTAACATTTCTTTTTTCTTCGTGTTACTGGTTTGATAATTTAAATTAAAAAAATTATTTTCTATTATTTCTTGAGAAACTAAAGATTTAATATGATCATAAGACAATTGAGAAAGTTCTTTTTTTGGAACAATAGACATTTCAATAATTTTTTCTTTTTTTAATTTTCTTAAAATGGAAATCTTAAAATTATTTTTAACGTTTAACAAAAAATTTTTTTCGATTAAATACTGTTTTAATTCTAATGGCATCAAATCAGATTTTAAAATAGAAATTTTACGAACATAAGAAGTTAATAAATCTTTAGGCAAAACTGTTCTATAAACAGAAATTTTGGAATTGAAAGGGACTTTAAACAATTCATCCATTAATAAAAAAAATTCTTGATTTAGAAAAGGCACTAAATCAAGAACTTCTATTATTTCTTTATTAGCAAATATACTACTTTCTTTAATAGCAAGAACATAACCCAAACGTACAGTATTTTTGAAAGGAATAATAACTCTAGTACCTACTTGGACTAAATTTAACATATTTTTAGGAATTATATAATCAAAAGATGAAAAATAAGAATTCAAAGATAAATCTATTAAAATTTCAGCAATCATAAAAAGCCTCTAATAACTTAAAAAATTGAAATATAAATTTAAAAACATGTATATAAAAATACATATTTAAAAACATTTAGTTATTTAATTTATTTAATAATTCTTCTATACGTTGTCCATGTAAAAGTTCATAATCATATTCAAATATTAAATCAGGAATATAACGAATTTTTTTCCTTATTTTGCCAGCTAAACCTTGACGAATAATTTTTTTATTTTTTTCTAAAGTATTCTTAGCTAAATTTAAAATTTCAGGTTTTTTTTCGATAATAGTATAAAAAATTTTAGCTATTGAAAAATCTTTAGTAAGTTTAACGTCCGTAATACTAATAAAACCTATTTGTGAATTTTGAATCACTTTATTAACAATACTAACTAATTCTCTATGAATAATGCTTGACATTCTTTCTAAAATCAAATTACTCATTAACTATTTCCTCCATTCGAGATGCCTCTATTATATCATCCATACGGAAATCATTAAAATTATCAAATACAATACCACATTCACTATCTTTTTTAGCATGATCAATATTATTTTTTAAATGTTTTAAAGAAACAATTTTGCCTTGATAAATTATTTTTTGTTGACGTTTAACTTGAACAGAGGCGCCATTATAAATAACACCATTAATAACTCGACAACCAGCTATATTATTTTTATCACTTCTATAAAAAACCTGAATAACAACAGCTTTCCCTGTAAATTTAAGTTGAAAAATAGGCTTGGATAAAGTTTTTAATTTTTTTGTGATATCTTCCACTAAGCGATATAAAATTTGATAACTTCTAACTTCAACTTTTAAATTATCAGCTAATTTTATTATATTCTGATCCACTAAATTATTAAAATTAATTATAATAGCTTGAAAAGTGCTAGCTAACATAATATCATTATCCGTTAACGCTCCGGTAGCTGTTTTAATAAAATTAATTTTAACTCCATGAAAATCTAAGTTTTTTAATGATTCTGTTATAACCTCAATCATACCTTGAGTATCTGTTTTTAAAATAAAATTTAATATTGAATGAGATACATTTTCCTGTAATAATTCTTCCATAAAATTTTGTTCTAAATTTTTTTGCAGTTCTTGGTGTTTTTTTTCTTGAGATTTTTGTTGTCTTATCTTGATAATTTGTTTGGCTATTTTTTCATTAGTCGCAACCATTAATAAATCTCCAGCTTGTGGAACTTGTTTAAAACCATAAATAACCACAGGTTGCGAAGGAAAACATTTTTGAATTTTGTCTTGAACGTCATTTTCTAAGGCTCTAACTTTACCATAAGCATGGCTAGTAACAACAATATCTCCAATTTTTAAAATACCTTGATTAATTATAACAGTAGCTGCGGAACCTTTATTCTTAATCAAACTAGCTTCTAATACAGTACCCAATACATTTTTTTGTTGGGCCTTAATTATCCTTGGACGTTTATTATTTACTAACAAAATAGTTTCTAATAAATTATCAATACCTTTAGTTTTTAATGCAGATATTTCAATATAAAAAGTATCTCCGCCCCATTCTTTAGGAATTAAATTATATTCAGATAATTCTGACATAATACGTTCTTTCTGATTAGGGATTTTATCTATTTTATTAAGAGCTATAATAATATCAACTTTCGCTTTTTGAGCATGTTTAACAGATTCTAAAGTTTGAGCTTTAACACCATCATCACAAGCTACAACTAAAACGCAAATATCAGTAATTTGAGCTCCTCGACTGCGCATTTTTGTAAAAGCTTCATGACCCGGACTATCTATAAAAGTAATTTTTTTACCATTATAAACCACTTCATAAGCACCAATTTTTTGAGTAATGCCTCCCGCTTCTTGATCGACAACACGTGTTTTACGAATAACATCTAATAAAGTGGTTTTACCATGATCTACATGACCCATTATTGTAACAATAGGAGAACGAGTTATTAAATCTTTCTTTGGCGCTTGAGATATAAATTCTTCATTAACTATACAATTATCGATAATATTAATATTGAACTTTAAACCTAATAACTCAATTAAATCTCTTGTTAAACATTGATGCACTTTATTTTTTATCCCTAATTTTGTAAGCGCCCCTATTAAAAATTTTTCTGAAATTTTCCAAATTTCAGCCAATTTTTTAATAGTATGATTAGGATTATAAATATAATCACTTGTAGATAAATTAACAGATTTATCACCTTGTTGATGATCTTCTTTTTTCTTTTTATTTTGCATATAATTATTTTTTCTCCTTTAGATATTTATATTTAACGAATTTTTATATATTAACCGTACATCTATAAAAAAGATAAATTTTACTTTAAAATTAACAAGATAAATAACAGATATAAATTATAAAAATACTTTTTTAATATCAAATTTCAATAAAATCGAAATCAAAAAAAAATTTTATTAAAAAATAAAAAGACTAACGTTCTTGATTAGTTTTAATTTCGATTTGCCATTTAGTAACCTGAATAGCTAATCTAAGATTTTGCCCTAATTTACCAATAGCTAAAGCGACTTGATCAGCTGCTACAAAAACCAAAGCATTTTTGTTATCAAAATCTAAATTTATTTGATCCACTTGAGCCGGTTTTAAAGCATTAATTATTAATTTTTCCGCATCTAAGCTCCATTTAAATAAATCTATTTTTTCACCTCTTAAAATATTTAAAATATTTTTAATTCTATGGCCTTGCGCACCAATACAAGCACCAATAGGATCTACTTGTTTACTATTAGATAATAATCCAACTTTAACTCGACTAGAAGGAATACGAGCAATAGCCATAATTTGAACAATACCATCTTTAATGTCCGGAATAAAATATTTAAATAATTCAATAATAAATTGATTATTAACACGGCTAACTGAAATTTGAAGATGTTTAGGAGTAGTATTGTGAACCTCTGTAATTAAAACAAAAATATTTTCACCGATATAAAAATTATCATTAGACATTAAATCTTTTTTAAATATAAAAGTCTTAAATTTTTTTTCCAATTCTAAAACAAAAAATTTTAATTTTTCTTCAATTACTTCAGCAATCATTAATTTATTTTCATATTTTTTAAAAAAATTAAAAATATTTTCTCTTTGAAATTTCAATAATTCTTCATTAAATTTATTTTTAAAATCCCGACTACCATAAAAATTAAAATCTTTTTTAGGATCCACTTCAATTTCTAAAATTTCACCTACTTCAACAAAAGGATTAATTTCTTTAGCTTTTTTTAAAGTAATACAATCTTGTTCTTTATTAACAGAAAAATCAAATTTTTCATCGACAACTATATATTGTTTATACAAGTTCATTTTATCATAATTCGGTTCAAAAAAAACTCGACATTTTTTTAGTTTAAAAGTTTTTTTACAACCAGATATTAAAGCTTTCTCTAAAGCATTAACTACTTGATCGAAAGTTATTTCATATTCTTGTGCTATTTGTTCAATATGTTTTAAAAAATTTTTATTTTGCAAATTAAATTACCTCTTCCCATAGAAATATAATTTAGGTTATAAATTTTTTTATGATTTCAAAATTAAAAAAGTGGTTATTTTAAAAACCACTTTTACAAAAAACTAACTCAATGACATAATAATTAAAAATTATGTAAATTTAAATTAAGGTTAATGAAAGTTAAATATTTAATTTTTATAATTTTTTCAAAAATTTATAATATAACGTAGTTTATCATATTTAAATAAATTAAAAAACTAAAATATATATAAAATTTTAAATAAAATTTTTTAAAAAAATTAAAAAAATTAAATGGTACGGATAATGAGATTCGAACTCACAAGAGAAAATTTCTCACATGCCCCTCAAACATGCGCGTCTACCATTCCGCCATATCCGTATTAAAATATCTTTTTTAAGCAAAGATATTTCTTTTAATAAATTAATTCTCAACTAAAATCAAATAATAATGCATATTATCATTGTTTTTGATTTTATTAATTTCTAAATCGTTATAATTATTAAATAAAAATTTTTCCAAACCTATCAAAGAATCATGTTTCTCCAATTGTTGATCATAAAAAATAGTAATTAATTGAGTTGTTTTTGTAATCATTTTTTGTAATAATTCAATAATTAGAATTTCTAAATTATTATTTTTTTTAAAAAAAGTAGAATCTAAAAAAGCTTCAAAATCTGAAGAGAAATTTTCCAATAAATTAACATTTGGATTAAATAAAATTTTGCCTACTAAATTATTTTTAATGTTATCATTCATATGAGAGATATTTTCAGAATAAGATAACGTTTCATCAAAAGCAACAAGAGCATTATAACCTTGAGCTATATTACTAGTATTCATAATAATAATATTAAAGTTATTAAAATTTTTAATCAAATCACTATTAGCTAATATTTCTGGATTATTCGGGAATAAAATAACATCACTAATTTCTAATTTATTTAAAATTTTATTAAAATTGGTCCAAAAAAAGTCCCAAATAATTTCTCGTTGTTCAATAATAATAAGATAATCCACTTTAAAATCTTTTCGAAATATTTCGTTAATAGTTACATTTGGAGTAGTTGCTATTAGAACATAATTTTTTTTTAAAATTGAATTATCATAAGAAAAATTTTGTTCTTGAAGAAAAATTTTATTTTGTTCCTTAATATTATCAATTTTAGATTTAATCAAAAAACCATATTTTAATAAATTAGTCAAAACTAAACCAGGTTTATTAGTATGAATATGTATTTTCAATAATTTTTCATTTAATATAACTATTAAAGAATTACCGAATTTAATAAATTGTTTACGTAATTTAGATAAACTTAACTCATTAGACTGATATAACAACTGAACTACAAACTCGGTACAATAACAATAAGGAATTTTAGAACTACTTATATCAGATATTTCTGTCACCTTATAATGATCAAAATCTTCTAAAATTTCTTTAGAAAGCGAAAAATCTTTATCAAATTCTTTTAAAGAAAGTTTCGAACCTTGACAACACAATAACATGCCTTCAAAAAAATATATTAATCCAGCTGCTCCGCTATCTACAACATTGGATTCTTTTAAAATAGGTAATAGCTCAGGAGTTTTTTCTAAAGATTTTTTAGCATATTTAATGATTTGCTTTAATAATTCTTCAATATTATTAAAAAATTTCTGACCATTAATAATAGCTTCCAAAGAATCTCGTAAAACAGTTAAAATAGTACCTTCTACAGGAGAAAATATAGAATCATAAGCTTGTTGATAACCGCTAATTAAAGATTGAATAAATTCTTCTATATTAACAAAACTTTTCTTTAATTGAATTAATTTATTAGATAATCCACTAAAAAATTGAGATAAAATAACGCCTGAATTACCTTTAGAACTCATAATTAAAGAATTAGCCAAAACACGAGAAACTTCAGTAATAGAATTTTCATTCAAATAATAAATATGACGAATACCTTCAGCCATAGTCATATACATATTAGTACCTGTATCACCATCAGGAACAGGAAAAACATTCAAATTATTTATTTTTTGACAATTTTTTTTTAAATTAATAGTGCCATTAATAACCATTTCTTTAAAAAGAAGACCATCTATAGTTTGTTCTGATATTGACATTATTCTAAAATCCTTTTTTCTAAACATGATGAAAAAAATAAAAAATCAGATTTTTTTAATTTACATTATAAGTTTTAATAAAAATAATAAAATTTATTGAATTTAGCTTTAAATTCTTTTATAAAAAAATAATTTTCTTGTAAATTAAAAAAATAATTATTTATATTAATTAGATTTAAACTTCAAAACACATTCAAATTACAAATTAAATTTTTGATTATATTTTTTCAAAAATAAAAAAAATAACTATGAATTTTTATAATTAAAACCGCTTTTTTTCATCAATAATATAATAACTTTGATCCCAAAATCATAAATTTTAATAATAAAGTTAAAAATTTAAAATTTTTATTTTCATAAACATATATAAATAATATTTCATATCTAAAATTATAAATATTAACAGTAATATATTACAATAAATATATTTTTTTGTCTAAAAATTATAAAATATCCGCTTTTATTATATATTAGAAAAAATATTTTAATTAATATACATTTATTTATGTGTAAAAAACTTCAAAAATAATATTAAAATTATTAATAATGGTTTTAGAATAACTATTTTAATTTAAATGTTAAATTAGAAACATAGATATAACTTTATACTAATAAATAATTTAAAATTAAAAATTTTTTAGTTATTCCGATATTTTATTATCAAAATCATTTAAAAATTAATCTAAAAAATTTAAACAATATTATTAAAAACAAATTTAAAAAAAGCGAGTAAGTTTAATGAATTTAAAGTTAATCAAAAATTTTCAAACATTTTTAAAAATTGAACGTAATTATTCTAAATCAACAATAATTAATTATACTTCTGACTTAAAAGAGTTTGTATTATTTTGTAATCAAAAAAAAATAGATTTCAATATTCATGAATTAAAAAATCCTATTTTATCTCGTCTATTTTTAGTACATTTAACTTCAAAAAAAAACAAAAATATAACTATTAAAAGAAAAATTTCTACTTTAAGAACTTTTTATAATTTTTTAAAAGATCAACACAATATCAAAACTAATATATTCAAATCATTGCCAAATATTAAAATAGACCATAAAATACCCAAAATTATAGAACCTAATAATATACAAAAATTATTAGATTCTATAAAAATAGACAATAATATAATAAATTACCGAAATTATTTAATAATAGATTTACTTTACAGCTGCGGTTTAAGAGCTCAAGAACTAGCTGACTTAACTATTAATAACATAAACCTTTCTGCTAACCAAATTTTAATTAATGGTAAGGGTTCTAAAGATAGATATATTCCTTTACATCAAAAACTTTCAAATATGTTAAAAAATTACATAATTAATATAAGATCTAAATTAACCAATAATAAAGAAATATTATTTTTAATTACAAATAAATATGGTAATAAAATAACTACTAGAGGTATAAGTTTTATTATTGATAAAATATGTCTAAATAATAAATATAAAATTAAAATATCTCCACATATGTTTCGTCATGCTTTCGCTACCATTTTATTAAATAATGGAGCAGATTTAAGAATAGTACAAGAACTATTAGGACATAACCATTTAAAAACAACTCAAATTTACACTTATATTTCTGATACCAATTTACAAAAAAAATTTATCCATTATCATAATAAAAATAAATTAAAAAAATAAAAAATTCATTAATATCCAAAAAGAAAGAGAAAAAATATAATATGTCAAATAAAAGTTTTTTTGAAGTTGTAAGTTATTATAAAAAAAATAATATTCAATTACCTCAAAGACAAACTCAATATAGTGCAGGATATGATCTAGCAGCTGCTATAGAAATAAATATTTCACCACAACAAATAGAAATAGTACCCACAGGCTTAAAAGTATTTTTATCTTCGAACCAAGTTTTACTCATTTATGCCAGATCTTCTTTATTTATTAAAAAAAAATTAATGTTGACTAACAATGTAGGAGTAATAGATAGTGACTATTATAATAACATTGAAAATGAAGGACATATTTTAATCCCATTATACAATTTTTCTAATCAAACAATTACTATTCATAAAAACGAAAGAATTGCTCAAGGAATATTACAAAATTTTTTACTTACTAAAAATGATAATAATGAAAACCAAATTCGAAAAAATGGCTTTGGTAGTACTAAATAATTTTTACTAAATATAAATTTTGTCAAAATATATAAAATATGTTAAAATGTTAAGGTTAATAAAAAAAATACGATTGAAAATTAGGGTAAAAATTAAAAAAATATAAATAATACCCTTTTTAATTATGAAATTTTAATAAAAATAAAAAAAATCCAAGATAAAAAAGGAGTAACTATGGGTAATGTAACAAATATTAAACAATTATTAGAAGCTGGTATACATTTTGGACATTCAGCAAAAAAAACACATTATAAAGCTAAAAAATACCTTTTTTGTTTAAAAAATGATGGCATTCCTACAGTAAGAAATAAAATTCATATTATAAATTTAAAAAAAACTGTAGAACATATTGAAATGGCTTATAAAAAAATTGTAGAAATAGTTGCTTCAGGTGGAAAAGTTCTTTTTCTGGGTACTAAAAAACAAATACAAGATATCATAAAAACAGAAGCTAAAAGATCGCAACAATATTATGTCAACCAACGTTGGTTAGGTGGTATTTTTACAAATTTTAGTACCATTACCCAAAGAATTAGTTATTTATTAAATCTTTATAAAGAAGAAGAAGAAGGACTATGGAATTATTTAACTAAAAAAGAAATAGCTAAATTAACTAAAAAAAGAAATAAATTAGAAAAAATTTTGGGTGGTATTAAAAGTATGAATAAACTACCTAAGGCTATTATTATAATAGATACACAAAAAGATGCTATAGCTATCGCAGAAGCGAGAAAATTAAATATTACTATTTTTGGAATTATAGATAGTAATTGTGATCCAGATTTAGTAGATTATGTTATTCCTGCTAATAATGATGCTATTAAAGGAGTTAAATTAATAACTTCTATTTTAGCAAACGCTGCTTTAGAAGGCATAAAATTAACCAACAAGACAAATGAATCAGATAAAAACATCCCTAATCCAACAAAATAATTTTATATCTAATTAAAATAATATTTTTTAAAAAAACAAAATTTAAGTTTAATATATTAAAAAAAATAATAAAAATAATTTTTTTAAAATTTTATTATTATATATAAAAAATTAAATAAAATAAAAGAGTTTGTTAAAATAAATATGAAACCCGAAATGATAGAAAAAATTAAAAAATTAAAAGAAATTACTAATTTTAGTATATGTGACTGTGCAAAGGCTTTAACAAAAACTCAGGGTAATATAGAAGAAGCTATTGAATTATTAAATAAAGAAAAATATATAGAATATCCAGAAATATTTGATGAACCATTAACAGAAGGCACAACCCATGTAGCTTGCAACAAAAACAAATCTGTAATATTTGAACTCAATATAAAAACAGATTTTGCAGCGCAAAATATACAATTTATAGAATTAATTAAAACAATAGAAAAAATTTTATTACAAGTTCCCGATAATATTCAAAAATTAAATGATTTTTTAAATTATAATTTTCAAGGAAAAACAGTAAAACAAATAATAAGTCAAAAAATGACTATTTTTCAAGAACAAATCAGATTGAAACGTATACAAATTGTTTACAAAAAAACTGAAGAAAGTTTTGGTTACTATAAACATCAAAACGGTAAAATTTCAACTTTAATACATTTAACAAAACCTTGTAAAAATGTCGAAAAACATTTGCCTATTCATATTACAGAATCAAATCCACAATCAAAAGAAATTTTATTACAACAAGAAATGTACAATAATTCTAAAATCAAAATTCAAGAATATTTACAAAAAAATAATACAAATATTATTGTTTTTTACCGTTTCGCTTTAAATAATTAAAAAAAATCTATTTTAATAAAATAATTATTAATAAAATACTTAAAACGTTTTATTTTTTATTAATTAAAAGATCATAAAATTAAAATTTTAAACATAAATATATTTAACAATTTATCAATTTATTAAAAATATATAATTTTTATTAAAATGGAGAGCTATAATGTTAAGCAAAATTCTTTTAAAATTAAGTGGAGAAGCGTTAAAAGGAGAAAAAGTAACTATTGATCCACAAAAAGTAAAAGAAATTGCTAAAGAAATTAAAGAAATTAAAGAATTAGGTGTACAAATTGTTATAATTATTGGTGCAGGTAATATTTGGCGAGGAATCACTGGACAAACTCTAGGAATGAAAAGAGATCAATCAGATTATATGGGGATGTTAGGTACTATTGTGAATGCTTTAGCTTTACAAGATGCTTTAGAAAATTTAAATATTGAAACCCGTGTAATGACATCATTTCAAGTACTTGCAGTAGCTGAGCCTTATATTAAAAAAAGAGCTGATCATCATTTAGATAAAAAACGTGTTATCATTTTAAGCGGGGGTATTGGAGTACCTTTTTTTTCTACAGATACTGCAGCCGCTTTAAGAGCCGCTGAATTAGGTATTAATATAATATTAATGGCTAAAAATAATGTTAAAGGAGTTTATACATCCGATCCTAAACGCAATCAAAAAGCAATTTTTTTAGAAAAAATAGAACATAAAGAGATTATATCTCAAAGGCTAAATGTTATGGATATCACGGCTGTTTCTTTATGTTGGGAAAATAGAATAGATATTATAGTTTTTGATATGAATGAAAAAGGTAATATTAAAAAAGTAATTTTAGAAGAAAAAATAGGAACTTTAATCACTTCTAAGGAGAGAATTAAAATGCAAGATTATAATCAACAAATAGAAATTTTACTAAAAGAAATAAACGAGAAAATGAACTCTCAAATTAAAGTTATGAATGAAAAATTCAAATATATAAGAACCGGAATTGCTAATCCACAAATATTAGATAAAATCTATATAGAATATTATAACCAAACACAACCTTTAAGACATTTTAGTTCTATTTATGTAGCCGAAGGTAATCAATTACATATTAAACCCTTTGATACCAATTTAATCACAAATATTAAAACAGCTATTTTAAAATTAAACATAGGAATAAATCCTAAAGTTGAAAATAATATTATAAAATTGATTTTTCCAAAACCTTCCGAAGAACAACGTATTCAGTTAACATCTAAAATTAAACAAAACGCAGAAGAAGCTAAAATTGGTATTCGAAATATCAGAAGACAAACTAACGAAAAAATTAAAAAAATAAAACTTAATCAAGACTGGGAAACAACAATAATCAAACAAATACAAACAATTCACGATAAATTTATTAAATTAATAGATGAATTAACCAATCAAAAAAATAAAGAATTATTAAAATATTAACAAAGATTTTATAAAATAAATATGAGTATGAATATCAAAAAAATACAAAAAAAAATATATGTAGGAATAACAATACTAACAATAACTATTATATGGTTAAGTCTTTTAATATATATAGATAAAAATCAAAAAACAGATTTATTAATTTATAATAATATTTTATTCCTTATAACGTTTATTTATTTATCTTTTCGTGAAGTCATTAAAAAAATCAAAATCCCAAACCAAATAATAAAATTTAGAAATATCAAAAATATACTTAATTTATTATTTTTTTTTATCTTTAATATTGTTTATGGATTTTATTTAATAAAAATAATTTTAAAATATCTGTACCATCAACAAATTATTAAAATACAAAATCGTCCTATCTTGCATAATTATATTAAAAAAATTTTTTTCTTAAATAATCTAAATTTAAACAACATTCCCAATAATTCAATAATATTATTTATATTTTTAATGATCATTTGTTTTTTATATATTTATTTTATATATAAGAAAAAATTTAAAATAATTCAATTAAGTTATACATTAAATTATTTAATAATAATAAAAGGATTATATTATCTTATATCTAATATGAACAATTTTATAATGTTCAATATACCTTTATACATCAGTTTTTGTTATATATTTTTTTTACATAAAAATAATTATCTTTTATATAATGAATTATTTAAAAATATAGCTATTTTTATATACATTTTATTAGGAAGCATCTCTATATTTAGTTTAATGCTAATTAACCCAAAAATAATCTTATATTTATTTATTATTACTATTTCAAGCGATAGTTTTGCATTTTTAGGAGGAGTTTTTTGGGGTAAAACACCATTGTGTTATCATATCAGTCCAAATAAAACTAAAGAAGGATTTTTATGTGGAATATTATTCACTCTTATAATTATTAATATCTTTTTTAATGTTATGAATAAAATATCGTATTTTATAGTTGTTTTCTCAATATTAACCATTATAAGTAGTATAATTTCCCAAATAGGGGACCTTATAGTTTCTAAATTTAAAAGAAATTTAAACATTAAAGATTTTAGCAACTTCATTCCAGGGCATGGAGGTTTATTAGATCGTTTTGATTCTATTCTATTTTTATCTATCTTTATGATATTAATAATAATAAATCCTTGGTCACAATTAATTCATCAATTATTCTATATGATTTAATAATAAAACGCAGATATAAATCGAATAATTAAAAATTTTTTTATATATAAATTAAAAAATATTTAAATAAATATTATATTTAAATATTTTTAAATATTATTTAACTATTATCATAAAATATTTTTTGATTTTTTGTTATTATTCAAAAATAATAAATATTCAAAAAAATATATCAATTAATCTCATAATCATTAAATTTTTTTATTTTTGACACATTTATTAAATAATGTATTAATATTATTTATTCAAAAAAATTAAAAAAATTATTATTAATTTCCTTGATCCGAAACCAGTTGTTAGCATATGCATATAAATGTTATTAAATCATTTTAATAATAAATAATTCACATCGAATCATAAATAAATATTAAAATTATTATTAATAAATAAAATTATTATTTTAATAAAAATTAAACAAAACAGCCTCAAATAATAATTTTATTCTTAAAAAATAAAAAATTTTAATTATTTTATATGCTGTTTTATATAATTATATATACAAAATTTAGTTTAAATTTATTTATTATTATTAAAAAACTTCTTTATCTAACATGTAATAAATTTGATTAAAGTTATAAACTCAAAATTAAATATCCAAAATAATATAAATATAGTTTTTAAAAATTTTTAATTAATAATTAATTAAAAATATAATAAAAATAAATAAAACATTTTTTATATTGAACATTGTTAATTTATTAAAGATTAAAAAATCATTAATATAAAAACCATTATACTCTTTGAAAATTCATTTTTTTTAAAGCACGCGCAGAAACAAAAACTTTTTGAATTTGCCCTTTATCGTTGATAATGCGAACTTTCTGTAAGTTAGATTTCCATTTCCTTTTAGTAGCATTCATAGCATGACTACGTTTATTACCGCATAAAATAGCTTTACCTGTTAAATAACATTTCGCCATTAATATATTTTCACCTCCCTTGTCTATTTATATTAAATTAATATAAAAAATGATAATATCCTGTTTATAAAAACTAATAAAACCGGAATTAATTTAAATTCTTTTGTCTCTAATTCTCGTATGTTCTAATAATAAAAGAAGAAAATCCGTAAATAAAGAAATAAAAATTACATGAAAAGAAAAAGCTAAAGGCCACTCATATTTTTTATTCAATTTCAAACGAGTTAAATATTCTACTGCCTGAAAATTTTGAACTAAATGTAAAGAAGCCAATACAATAGTTCCAAAAGTAATTAGATTTGATAGCACAGGATTGTCAATGAAAATATTTATAGTCCATGTAGAAAATACAAATACAGTCAATGTAATTAAAAATGTTAGCAATCTAGAATTAACTTTTATAATATTAAAAGAATATAAAACATTCATAAGTACAAAAACAAAACAAACACATATTAAAGCAAACATAAAAACAGGCAATAAAATAAAATTTTTTACATCCATTACAACAAATACACTACCAAGCAAAATACCTTGAAATAGAGCATATACAATAGAAACTGTACGTAAACCATTATATTTGGCAAAGCCACTATAAATAAGCAATCCAATACATAAACCAGTTGAACAAGAGATACAGAAAAAAGCAGATTTTAAAGGATTAAAAAAAATTGATAAATTAAATATTAAACGAAAACTCAATATACCAGAAAACAAACTAATTAAAAGCAAAAATAAAGTTTTAATTATGACGCCCGTTTTATTAGCATAATCATTTGTAAAATAATTATTTTCTTTTTGAGATTTAGAAACATTAATAATATTAGTTAAAATAAAATTTTTTTTCATAATATTGATACAAATATCAAAAACCTTTCTATTTAATGTTTTTATTTATAATATAATAATCAAATACTAAAATACTAATAAATACTAAAAATTATTTAAAGACAGCAATACAAAAATAAATTAATTATAAATAAATTCTTAGATTTTATAAAAAATATTTAGCTCTTTTAGTTTAAAAAAATTATAAAATTTAATTATATAAAAATTTATCAAATATTAAATAATGATAATACAACTGTGCAAATTATAACATTTTTTGATTCAAATATCAAAAAAATTTTAATTTTGCAATTTAATGATTAAAACGTTAATTTTTAATTAAATGTAGTTAATTACATAAAATTTCAAATCAAAAAATATCTTATAGTTAAAATTTTGCTTAATATAACTGATATATTACAACATTGACTGAAACATTATATTATATGATAGCTAAAATTTTTATTTTTATTAAAACAATTTTTTTAATTAATCAAAAAGAAAAAAATTATTAATGAATTCAGTCATTCCAGAAAAAACCCCTTAAATAAATAAAAACAATTTAATTAATTTTAAAAAAATCATAAATTATAATTAGTAATATCATTTATAACATTAAAATTATATTTTTTATTCATAAAATTTGTTAACAGGGAAATAATCCATTTTTACCAACTTCCACTCGTCTCCAGGTAAACGCTGATACACACTTTCTTCTAAATGTTGTTTAGTGTTAAAATTAATATAACATTTTAGTCTTAAATTTTCATCAGAACCTTCATAAATAATATTAATATTACCTTTTTCATCTATATCATCTAAATAACCTAAAAATTTAAATTCAATATCAATTCCATTAATTTTTCTCAATAAACTAGTTGGTGTATTAGTATTTTCAATATTTTTTTTAGGTTTATCAATATATTTGGATAAATATGATTCATTGGAATAATTATTTAATGATTTTTTACTATTATATAATTTAAACGCAAAAGTAATAATGGATATTAAAGTAAAAAACAAAAAAATAATTAATAAAAATAATATAAAACTAGATAAATGATTTATTTTTTTAGATTTTAAAATCATTTTTTTAACCTCTTATCTCTCTACAAAATATATTTTATTTAAAAATTAAAAATAAAAATAATTATTGCTTTTTTAAGCATTATTGCGCAGATGAGATATTTAAATATAATAGTTAATATAAATTTTATTTAAAAGAATATTTTCAAAAATAATTTCTTTTTTTTATAAAAATAATCATATAAATAAATGGCTTTATTCGTTTTTATTGTTTAAAAATAATAATTTTACAAACTAAAAAGAAATTTTTTTTGAAATAATTTTATTAAAAATTTATAAATTTGAGAACAACTAAATTATACCATATTTATAATTTGATAATCCTAAAAATACCTTATAAAAAACCAAAAAATTTTTAAAAATGAAACAAATAATTATAATTTATAAATCAACGCAAAATATAATCTGTTGAATATTTTTATTTAAATAAATACTAAAATATATGATAAAATTGTCAAATGAAAATCAATATTAATAACTTAAATATAAAATATAAAATAGTTTGACATTAAAAGAAATATGTGTTAAAATTAAGCTAAAATTGTTATAGTGATGATCTTTAAATTTATTTAACTATACAAGTTATATCGAATATCATAAATATTATTTACATCTCGCAAAAATTAAAAAAATTTTTTAAATTGTAATTAAAAAAATAAAATTTTTAGAAATTTAAAAAAATTAATATCAATGAATATATTTTTATAATTTTAATTTAAAAGTAAACCAAAATAAACTATTATTTTAAAAATTCAAAAAAAATTATAATTAATTTTAAAAATATTTTGCAAATTTAAAGTAAATATAAAAGTTACTATAAAGTATAGTATTTAGAAAGGTGTATTAAATTTAAACAAATTAAATTTAGACTTAGATTAAAAGAATGATAAATTTTTTACCCAATAAAAATCGTAATTGGTTTATATTTATGCTTTTTTTCACTATAATAAACATTTATATTATTTTTTATGCAATGTTGGTATATCCCCGCAATAACATAGATGAAAAAATAATTATTACTTCTACGACTAACTTACTAAATGATTTAGTTAATCATTTAATAGGAAATGTTGATGAAAAGGAAAATCCAAAAGATAAAAAATATCAAAAAATTAATAATATTAAAAATTATGTTTTAATGGGTCCCGGAGTTGATCCTCATAATTATAAAATGAAACAATCCGATAGAATAGCTATAAAAAAAGCTAATTTAATTGTAACTAACGGATTACATTTAGAATCTAAAATGACAGACTCATTTTCTTTAATAGCTCCTAATTCTAATATATGGTCCGCTTCTCAAGCTATTAAAAATGATCAATTAATTATAGACGAAAAAACAGGTCAAAAAGATCCCCATATTTGGTTTAGTATCGGTTTATGGCAACAAGTTTTAAAAAATCTAAAAGAACAATTGCAATCAAAATTATCTAAATCACAAGATCTCAAATCACTAGAAAATAATTTTAATTTATACCAAGAACAATTAAATTATTTAAAACAATATACTAAAAAAAATTTCGAAAATAGAGAAATTATACTAATTACAGCTCACGATGCCTTCTCTTATTTAGCTAAAGAAAATCAATTTAGATTATATTCTATACAAGGAATATCAACACAAACTGAAACCTCTCCTCGTGATATCGAAAAAATAGCTAAAATTATAACAAAATACCAAGTAAAAACTATTTTTATAGAATCATCAGTTCCGCATAATTATCTTGATAGTTTAATAGAAGCGGTAAAAAATCATAAACCCAATTTTAAAATAAAAATTAGTGACCAAGAATTGTATTCGGATTCATTAGGTATCGAAGAAGATCCAAATTATAAACAATTACCGGACACAAATCAGTATTTTAAAATGTCTAGTTATATAGGTACTTTTTTACATAATATTGATATTATTAGTCAGGAGTTAAAATAAAATGAAAACACAAGAAATAGCTATTCAAATAAAAGATTTAACTGTTTCTTATCAATACCAAAAACCTGTTCTTTGGGATATAGATTTAGAAATTATAAAAGGTTCTTTTACCGCTATACTAGGTCCTAATGGAGCTGGTAAATCAACTTTAATTAAAACTTTAATAGAACTTATTCCAAAAATTTCAGGAGAAATTTTATTTTTCGGACAACCTTATAAAAATATACAAAAAAAAATAGTTTATGTACCGCAAAGAAATGAAGCTTACTGGAATTTCCCAACAACAGTTTTAGATATAGTTTTAATGGGAAGATATGGACATCTAGGATGGTTTAAAAGGCCAACTGAAAAAGATCAAAAAATCGCTATTCAAGCATTAAAACAAGTAGATATGTTAGATTTTAAAGAACGTCAAATTTCAGAATTATCCGGAGGGCAACAACAAAGAATTTTTTTAGCAAGATCTTTAGCGCAACAAGGAGAAATTTATCTATTAGATGAACCTTTACAAGGTATTGATTTACAAACAGAAAAAAAAATAATTTCCATTTTAAAAACATTACAAAAAGAAGGAAAAACAATTATCTTAATACATCATGATTTAAATACAGTTAAAGAATATTTTGATCATATTGTTTTACTTAATTTATACAAAATAACTAGCGGTAAAACTATAAAATGTTTTACATCTGATAATATTAATCAAACTTTTCAAAATAATTACCAAAAGGACGAAAAAAACGAAATATTATGAATATTACAGAATTTTGGAACTATACCAATATTAAACTCTTTACAGGAGCTTCTTTATTAGGTTGCGCTTCGGGAATTATAGGAATTATTATTATTTTACGCAAACAATGTTTGTTGGGAGATACTATTGCGCACACTATTTTACCTGGTATTGTAGTAATGTATTTATTAACTCAAAAAACAAATGAATGGGTTTTATGGATAGGCGCTATTATATCTTCGATCGTAGCTATAGGATTAATAGAATTAATTAAAAAATATTCCATTTTGCCAATAGATGCGATTTTATCGCTAATTTTATCTTCTTTATTTGGATTAGGTAATATTTTAATAGCTCTAGCTCAAAAAATATCTTCTAGCAATAAAATTGCCGTTTTAGAAAAATTTATATTAGGGCAAATAGCTCTTATCTCTTATAATAATGTTGTTTATATAACTATAGTGACTATTATCACTAGCGCTATTATTATTTTTTTATGGAAAGAATTCAAAATATTTATTTTCGATTCTATATTTACTCGTAGTATTGGTTTTAATATTAAATTAATTAATTTTATTCTAAATATATTATTAATTAGCATTATTATAATTAGTTTGAAATTAATGGGGGTTATTTTAACTAGCTCATTTATAACTTTACCCGGAATAATTTCTTTACAATTCAGTAATAAGCTTCATATTAACGCTATCTTATCAGCTATAATCACTGCTATCGTTAGCTTAATAGGTATTTTTGTTAGTTACCAAATACCCAATATACCTACAGGACCTATTATTATAATAATTACCGATATTTTAATCATAGCTACATTTTTATTATCACCAAAAAAAAGTTTAATAACTAAATACTTCCGACACAAAAAATATCTAAAAAATCTGCAAAAATTCAAATCATTAATTAATATTTATTTAAAAAATACATGCAATAAAAAAATTAATTTAGAAAAATTTTTATTCCAACAAAAATATCTTATTTGTATAAATAAACAAATTATGATTACTTCTAAAGGCGAAAAAATAATTCAAAAATTAATTAATAAGGAAATTTAAAATGTAATGATAAAATATTTAAATCAAATCGCCAACAAATTCGAATGGGATGTATTTTTAATTTTAACTCTAACTTCATTAGCTTTAGCTAGTTTAGGTATTTTTTTAATATTAAAAAAAATGACTATGACAGTAGATGCTATTAGCCATACTGTATTATTAGGTATAGTATTAGCTTTTTTAATAACTGGCAATTTAGATTCACCATGGTTAATGGTAGGAGCTATTTTAATTGGCTTAATTACTGTTATTTTAATAGAAATACTAAAAAAACATGCTCAAATTTCATCAGACGGAGCTATTAGCATAATTTTAACATTTTTATTTTCAATAGCTATTATTATAATTAGCAACTACACACGTAATGTACACATAGATACAGACGCAGTATTTTTAGGTAATGTAGAATTAATTAACTTAAAACAAATATATAAAATCCTGCCAATTTTAATTATTAACCTAATATTTATTTTTTTATTTTTTAAAGAAATTAAAATTTTCATTTTTGATCCATGCTTATGTTCATTACTAGGTTTTTCGACAATAATTATTAATTACTTATTAATGACTTTAGTTTCTTTAACAGTAGTTGTTTGCTTCGATATCGTTGGTTCTATTACGGTAATAGCTTGTATGATAGGACCAGCTATGACTGCTATTCTTTTAACATCCACTTTGTGGTCGGGATTTTTATTATCTTTATGGATAAGTTGGACAAATACTAATTTAGGATATTTTTTAGGTATATTATGGGATATTCCTATAGCTAGTTTAATAGCCATTATTACTTTAATACATTTTTTATTAGTTTTAATTTTTGAAAAAAGAAAAGGTATAATAACAACAATTATAAAAAATCATCAACAGAAAAAAAATTTTTTAATGTTAAATTTATTAATTCATTTGAAAAATCATCAAAATCAACCATTTAAACAACAATTAACAATTATACAAAAAGATTTAAAATGGAATAATAAAATTTTCAAACAATGTATAAAAAAAGCTTTTAAATATAATTATATTATACATAATTATGATAAAATCATCATTAGCCCTTTAGGAAAACATTTTATCCAATCCCAAACTACAAGATAATAATTTACTTTACTTTAAAAACAAAAAATGTTAGAATGAAATCGTCCATAGATAAAATAATACTGAAGAATAAACATTTAACAAAAGGGGGACTATTTTTTTGTTGAAATTAATAAAAAATAATATTTTATTCTTCTCAATTGGTTTAACTTGTCTATTAACCATTTTCACTATTAACAATGTTAAAATGTCTATAAAAGCTTATGATAAAGATCAATATTTTGACCAAGTTGTATCTTCAGCTATAGATAAAAAGGAAAAAATTTTATCTTTAACTCAATATAATATAATAGAAGATACCCAAGATATACAAACACATCCAGTTAAAATAGCAGTACAAAATTTCATTAATTATATTTTCCAAGATGAATTTGGTATTGAAGAATGGAAGCCATCACAGACATTCACTAAATTTAAAAGTGATAATAATTTACCAACAAATTATTATACAACTATATTACCTGATGAAATAAACAGGGAATTCATTACAGTATTATTTGCTCAAATAAAAACATCAGTAAGCACTCAAGTAAAAGACGAAGTTTTAAAATTTCTTTCAACTCAGTATATCGGTGACCAAATAGTTCGCGCTATAAATTTCTTATTAAATACTTAAAATCAAATAAATCAAATAAATAATTTTACAAAAAATTTAAATAAAACTATTTATAGTCTAAAAAGCTATAAATAGTTTTTTTTAATTAAAAAAATATTTTAACTACCTGATACATTCAATAAACCAACATATACACTAGAACTGCCAAATCCAAAAATTTGAAATTTAAAATCATTAGCAATATCTTTAATATTATTTAATAAATCAAAAAAATTACCAGAAATAACAACCATATTAAACGGATCTTTTATAAAACCATTTTTAATACAAAAACCTGAAGCTTGCAAGCTGAAAGATCCGCTGATCTCATCTATGCCTGCATGCCAACCCGCTATAGAATTTACATAAATACCATCATGAACGGCATATAATAATTCTGATAAAGATTTATCACCAGATTTCAAATAACAATTACTCATAGCAATAGAGCCATTAAAACTATTGCCTTGTGGTAATACATCAAAAAGTTTAGCAGTTTGTAAATTATGAATAAAACTGTTTAAAATCCCTTGAGTAATAATATTTTTGCTTTGACAAGCGACTCCTTCATCATCAAAAATCGGATTAAAAAAAGCTGTCGATATAAAAGGATCATCTATAATAGTTACTTTAGGATTAGCAATTGATTTGCCTTGGCTATATTTATATTTACTCAAATTACGATAAACATATAAAGCATTAAAAATATTTTGAAAATTTGATAATAATTTTGCAAACACTTCATTAGAAAAAACTACATGATAAAGTTTAGATGGTAAAGTTTTAGAGCCAATTTGATTCTCTCCTAATTCTAATAAACTTTTAACATAAATAGACAATTCAAAATCTTCAAATTTTTTTACAGGAAACGATTTAGTAATTTCTTCTTGAGTTTTATTATCGCCAAAAATACAATTAGTTTCTAATAAAGCGTAACTATTACATTGTTGCAATTTTAATCCTAAAGAATTAACTATTTTTTGACACCAAAAAATTTCACTATACAACAAATTACATTTTTTAGTAAAATACTGACTAGCTAATAAACCTTGATAACATTCTTGCAATAATTTAATTTTATAATCATAAGGTATCGACTCAAAATTGAAATTTTTTTCTAAAATTGTTTTATATTTTTGAGATCCCGAAAACAAAAAATCTTTTTCATTAAAATTTAAAATTTCTATTTTTTGTTTTAAACGTTTTAAAACTTGATCTATGAAAATATCATTATCTAAATCATCAATTTTTTCTAAATAAATAGAAGTTTTTTTATTTTTACATAAACCATAAATAAGATAACTAATCGAATGATTAGCTGTAAATTGTTCTATATATCCATCTTCTAAATTAATATCAAATTTTCGCTGTTCATATATTATAATTTCTAATCCATCTAAACCTTGTAATTGACTTTTTTGAAACCATTTTTGATAATTCATCGCATATTCACCTTTTTTTGATCAACTACCACTAACAAGCATTTCTGTTATACGAATAGTTGGTTGACCTAGATCTACTGGAATATCTCCTGAAATAGATCCGCAATAACCTTGCACTAATTGAACATCTTTACCAACACGATCAATTTTAAACAAAATTTCTTGTCCTTTGCCAATCAACATCATACTTTTAATAGGTGTTGTTATTTTACCATTTTGAATTAAATAACCAACATTTACCATAAAATTAAATTCTCCTGTATTTGGATCAACAGTTCCACCTCCCAAATATTTAGCATAAAAACCATAATCAGTTTCTTGAATAATTTTTTCCGGATCATGAGGCCCTGCAGAAATATAAGTAGAATTCATACGCGAAGTAGGAGAATACTTATAAGATTCTCGTCTACCAGATCCTGTAGATGGCATATTTAATTTATAACCATTGCGCATATCCACTAAATAAGATTTCAAAATACCATTACTAATTAAAAGATTTTTTTGTGTTAAATTGCCTTCATCATCAATTTTAGTAGCTCCCCAAGCTTCAAATATATTACCATTATCAAATGCAGTAACAAGAGGAGAAGCTATTTTTTGACCAATTTTGTCACAAAAAGGCGATAATCTTCTAGCTACTGATGTTGCTTCTAAAGAATGCCCACATGCTTCATGAAAAATAACTCCACCGGAACCATTATTAATTACAACAGTCATCGTTTGAGCTTTAATTGATTGTGCTGATAACATTTCAACAGATTGTTTGGCTACTTTTTGAGATATTTCTTGTAAATCTAAAGAATTTAAAAAAACTCCAGTAGATCCTTTACCAAAACTTCTACTAAACTCTTGTATATCAGATTCGTTTTGTGCAACAGAAGTTAAACTAAAATTAACATAATAACGATTATCATAACGAGAAATACCTCGACTATTAACTATCCAAACTTTTTGACATTTATTTTCTAAATTGACTAAACTTTTAATTACAAGAGAATCTGTTTGACGAATTACACGAGAACAATATAACATCTTTTCGATTTTTTGTTGCCAAGTAATATCATCTAAAGGTTTTTGTGATATATTTTGTTCAAAATCAAAATTTTTTGATAAAATTTTATTTTTATTTTTTAATAAAGGTTTATATCGCAAAATTAAATCTATAATATGTTGGTAAATTATTTTATTAGTATATAAATAAATTTCTTGATTATTACTTAATAATCGAATACCTAAACCATAAATATGATGTTCTCGTGAACCCACTACATTCTGATCAATAACTTTCCATAAATTAGAAGAAGTATCCTCGAAAAAGAATTCAACAAAATCAATGCCTTCGCCTAAAGATAAATTAAAAATATTTTTAATTTCTTCGATATTTAACATGCAATATTTTTCTTCTTTCATGTACTAAATTTTATATAATAATAGTTATTTTATTATGAAAAAATTAAAAAATTTCAAAAAATAATTATTTAATTGATTGCAAATTTTCATTTTAACATTCGTAAACCATTTAAAAGAACTAAAATAGTGCTAATTTCATGCAAAAAAACCGCAAATGGTAAAAACAAACTAGTAAAAAAATTACTAATAGTTAAAATAATAATAATACTAATCGCAAAAATCATATTTTGACAAACTATATTATTCAATCTAACAGCTACTTTATGAGTCTGAATAATTTTAATTAAATTATTTTTCATCAAAACAATATCTGCAATATCTGCAATCGCATCTACACCTTCTTGCAAAGCAATTCCTACATCAGCATTAGCCAAAGCAAGAGCATCATTAACGCCATCTCCTACCATAGCTACACCCGTGTACCTTGTTTTTAACTCTTTAATTTTTGCTAATTTATCTTCTGGCAAACATTCTGCAAAAACATAATCCAGATTTAAACATTTTGCTACATTTTGAGCTGTTTTATAATTATCACCTGTTAAAACAACTGTTTTAATATTAAGATCTCGAAAATAATTTATTATATTAGAACATTCTGGACGTAAAACATCAAAAATCGCCATAACCATTACAACAGTATTATCACAACTAAAATAAAGCACAGTATAACCGTCTTCTAAAAATGATTGTATTTTTGTTTCCAATTCTGAAGAAATTTTATTATTGACATAACAACTCTTTAAATCACTATATTTAGCTACTTTATAATATTTACCTTGATAAAAAGACTCAATTCCGATGCCAATCAAATTATTTACCTCTATATCAAAATAATCTTTATTAAAATTTTCTTTAGTAATAAAAAAATCTTTTAAATATTTTTTAATAGATATAGATAAAAGATGATTAGATTTCTGTTCCATATAATAAAAAATAGATAAAAATTTATTTTTTTCATATTCATTCAAAGAATTATCGAATAAACATTCTTTAACTATAGGTTTACCAATTGTTAAAGTTCCAGTTTTATCAAAAACAATAGCTTTAATATTAGCTAAAAAACTTAAAACATTTCCGTTTTTTAATAAAATTCTTTGTTTAGCTAAATAAGAAACAGCAGATAAAGTAGCTGGAATATCGGCCACAACCAAAGCACAAGGGGAAGCGACAGTTATAAAAACTATAATTTTTTCAAAAATTTTATTAAACGAATAATATTCCCAACCTTTAATAATATTAATTAAAGGGGAAAACAATAAAATTAAAAAAGATATTAACAACACAAATTTTACATAAATCGGTTCTAAACGTTTAATTAAAGTTGCCTTTTTAGAAACATTATTCTTTAATTCATTAGATAATTTAATAATTCTAGAAAACAAATTCTGATCTGCATTAGCAGTAATTCTAATAACTAAAGTATTATTAAGATTAATATTGCTTCCATAAACCTTATCGCCCCTTTTTTTATCAACAGGTATACTTTCTCCAGTAATATTCGATTCATCAACACAAGAATTACCTGAAACTACTATACCATCAGAAGGAATTTGATCACCACTTAAAACAATAACTTCGTCTCCAATATTTAATTTTTCTATTTCTATTAATTTAAAATTACCTCCACTATCTCTTAAACGTGCCTGTGTAGGAGCGATTTTTAAAAGGTTTCGAATTTCTTTATGACTTTTAGTTTCTATATATTCTTCTAAAAAATTAGAAGTTGCAAAAATAATAATTAATAAAATAGCTTCATTAAAATTATGTAAAAAAACAGCTCCCAAAGCGCCCAATAACATTAAAATATGTATATTTGGAGTAAATTTACGCTTTTGCTTTGTAGTACGATAAGTATCTAATAAACCTTCAATAATAACACGATAACCCGTACAACCCAAAATTAACAAAGTAATTATTTGTTTAAATAATAAAGATTCGTGATCATTCAAATTAAAAAATTTAAATACTACTACAGGAACAAAACAGAAAAAATACAAAAATAAACCCCAAATAAAAAGTAAAAAATGCTTACAATTATTATTGTAACCCGAATCAAAATGTTTTTTAACATCCGCATTAGAGTTATAAATATTATCATGTTTTTTCAAAATTTATACCATTAACCCCTATAAAATGTGATAGAAAAATATATAAACTTAAAAATTAATTTATATATTTTTCTAATTTTTGCAACAAAAAAATAATTAAAATAAATATTTTAGAGTAGATTTTTTAAATATAAATTTAAATTATAAAATCAAAAAATCTTATAAATTTGTGTTTTTTGACCGAAAATTAATCACAATTATAACTTTCTTCATCATTAGAATCATAATTTTGATTATTTTCTACATGATCATTTGAATTTTCTTCTGATTTTGATTCAACTTGATTCAAATCAGTTAAATCAACATCATTAGCAGAAGTTTTTGCATAAAATTCTTCTAAAACTCTTTCATTTAACATATTTCGAGTATGAGTATTAGTAGGATGAGCTATATCTTTGAAAGTTCCTGTACTCAATCTGGAACTAGGCATAGCAATAAAATAACCTTTGTTACCGCGAATTATTCTAACACCATGAATTACAAAACAATCATCTATAAATACACTTGAAACAGCTTTTAATCTTGGATGCTCTTTATCATTAAGTTTTATTCTAACACCAGTAATTTTCATTACATACCATCCTATTATTTTTTAAAAATTTTTAAAAATTAACTTTTTTAATAAACTTAAATTACTGTAAAAAATTATAAACCTTTTTTTAATTTACACAATCTTTTATGGGATTATTTTATCACAATTTATGCACAATATTACATTAAATCAACTAATGTACTATTTAGTAATAATAAAATTCTTGATTATTGCCGCTTAAAATAACTCCAAAATAATTTCGCTATTTTTTGCAAATCTTCAACATTTATTTCTTCGGCTCTAATATTTAAAGATATTTGATTTTTTGTAAAAAAACTAATAATTTCGGATTTAGATATATTTAAATAATCTTGAAAATTATTAATCAATTGTTTTCGTTTTTGTTTAAAAGAAATTTTTACAAATTTAATAAAATCACCATATAAAAAAATTTTTTTTGTTTCAGATAATTCTTTTTTAATAAATTTCAAAACTATTCCATCTACTTTTGGTTGAGGATAAAAATTAGTTTTTTTAACTATCTTTATAACTTTAATAAAAGCCAAAGATTGACATATAACACTTAAAGAATTGTAATTTTTAACAAAAGGATGGGATAATATCCTCCATGCTAATTCTTTTTGTAACATAATAACAAAACTTTTAATTCGTAATATATCAAAAATTCTAAATAAAACAGAAGAAACAATATGATAAGGTAAATTACCTACTAAAACTACTTCTTCTTGTTCACTATCAAAATATTTTTTAAAATCTTGTTCTATATTTCGTTTTAGAAAATTATCATAAATAATATTAATATTACTATGTTCAGCGAATAATAAAAATTTTTTCAAAGTGTAATCAATTTCATAAGCTAAAACCTTTTTTGCTTTTAAAACTAATAATTTTGTTAAAGCACCTTGACCAGGTCCAATTTCTATTACATTTTTATTAACTATATCAGCAGATTCTACAATTAAATTTAAAATATTCAAATTATTCAAAAAATTTTGACCATATTTTTTTTTAAAAATATGTTTTTCATTTTTAATCATTTAAAATATCACGATAATAAAAAAAATTGCGAATCTCTTTATAAGAATTTCGGTACATTATATTATTAATAATAAAAGATTCAAGACTTAAAGGTTTTACAATATTATTTGCACTATGATTGAAACCAATTAAAATTTGTTCGCCAATATTATCAAATTCCTCACGGTAAGTATCTCTTAAAATATAATCATCATAATAATAAGTATAGTAAACAGAATCATTTTTATACTTACATTCTATTTCTTTAATAAATTCATAATTTTTAGAAATATTAGGAATACATTTCCAAAAACAAATACGACGATGTAAAAAATCTTGACAAAGATTAGATAAAATAACATCTTGACTATCTTGAAAAGAGATAATCAAACTATTAATATAAAAATCATCAATTTTCGAATATAATTCTAATGATTCTTTATTAGAAAAAAAATTTTTTAATAAACTAATGTCAGATTCAAATTGATATTTTTTAGTAATTAAAAATCTAATTCTGACAAAAATTTGTTCTAAAATAATAGCAAATAATACAATTTTAGGATGACAATATACTTGTCTATACATGTAATAACGACTCATTAAATAATTTTCAATGCTCGAAAGACCACTATTTCGGAACACAATTACTAATTCACCTGAAGGAAAATTCGAAGTTTGTGAAACTTGATAAGCATTAGTAATATCCATAATACGAATTAAACGATCAGAGTCAATATAACCATAGCTAACGCCAGCAAAAAAAGAATCTCTTTTTAAATAATCTAAACGATCAAAATCTAATTGACTTGTTAAAAGTTGTTTTAATAAAGTAAATTTTTGACTATTTTTATCATTTTTAATAATACGGATAGATTATTGGCGTTTCTTTGATAGGATTTGTTTTTCTATTAAATATTACCAACAGCCCCCGTCCAAACGGTGCGAGCAAGTTTCCAAGCACACCGCTTTCCATAATTTATCCCTGTTC